>CAZWAL010000119.1:0-8653 GCA_964631905.1 uncultured Stakelama sp. | reverse complement strand
GGCCGTTGACCATCGTCGTGTGGCTGTCCGTGCCGACACAGGTATCGGGATAGGCAATCATGCTGCCATCGGGGGCCTTTGACGACCAGATGGCCTGCGCGATATTCTCAAGGTTCACCTGGTGGCAGATGCCGGTGCCGGGGGGGACGACCTTGAAATTGTCGAGCGCCTTCGATCCCCATTTCAAGAACTCGTACCGTTCGTTGTTGCGGGCATATTCCAGCTCGACATTGTCGTGAAACGCTTGCGGCGTGCCGAATTCGTCGACCATCACCGAGTGGTCGATGACGAGGTGGACGGGGACGAGCGGATTGATCTTCTGCGCGTCGCCGCCGAGCTTGGTGATTGCATCGCGCATCGCCGCCAGATCGACGACGCAGGGCACGCCGGTGAAATCCTGCATCAGCACGCGCGCGGGGCGATACTGGATTTCGCGGTCGGACTTGCGCTCCTGCTGCCAGTCGACCAGTGCCTGGATATCTTCGGTCGTCACGGTCTTGCCGTCCTCGAAGCGCAGCAGGTTTTCGAGCAGCACCTTCATCGAAAAGGGCAGGCGGCTGATATCGCCCAGCTTCGCTGCCGCCTTGGACAGGCTGTAATAGCTATAGCTCTGGCCGCCTGCGCTCAGCGTGTCGCGTGTGCCGAGCGTGTCTTGTCCAATGGCGGTCATAAGCGGTCCTTCCCTGTTGGCCCTTATCAGCGAAGGTGAACGCGGTGGCAGTTTGGAACCCGCTCACGACCGCGCCATCGCCGATGCATTACTGTGCGGAGGCCCTTAGCAAGCAGGTACGCAAGGGGGAAGGGGCGGGGCGCGCGAAGGACGCAGTTGGGGGTATGGGGTGGGAAATAATGCGCTTATGTGCCCTGCGCCGCCACGCCCCGCCGCAGCAGATCAATTGCGGCATCATAGGGCGCGGCGGATCGCATGCCGCGCGATACCAGAAGTGCGCCCTCGATCACGGTGAGCATCATTAAGGCCTGCGCATCGGCCCCTGCCGCACCGAGATGGCGTTCGAGGCCAGCGGCAATCGCCTGTTGCCAGGCACGAAAGCTGGCTGACACGGCGTCGCGCACGGCGGGGTTCTGGCGATCACCCTCGATAGCCGCCGCGGCGACGGGGCAGCCTTGCGTCCAGCCGGTCTGTTCGGCGCCGGTGCGGAAAAGCGCAGCTGCGCCGGTGATGAAATCGTCGACGGTCGCGCTGCGTGCGGCGATCGCCTCAATCGCGCGGACGACGCCTGCCGTGACGCGTTCGAGCGCCGCGACGATCAGCTCATCCTTTCCCCCGGGGAAATGGTGATAGATCGATCCGCGGGGTGCCGCCGCTTCGCTGACGATATCCTGCATCCCGCTGGCCGATACGCCGCGCTGGCGGATCAGCGCCGCCGCTGCATCGATCATCGCATCCCGTGCTGAAGTTACTGCTGCCACCCACAAACTCCGCTTGCATTATGATGATCATCATAATAGATCGCTATGACGATCATCATATATAGGAGCATTTATGCCGCTCGTCCAAATTTCGATTCCTGCCGGATCGCTGAGCGCCGAGAAAAAGGCGGCAATGATCGCCAAGGTGACCGACGCCTGTATCGAGGCGGAAGGGATTCCTACGGTACGCGGCTTTACCTGGGTGCACATCAACGAAGTGCCCGATGGCGGCTGGGGAATGGCGGGCCATGCGGTGACGCTGGCGCAGATGAAGGCATCGGTCGCGGGGCAGTAGCGGCGGCGGTTTGGAGGCGTTGCGATGCGCGAGCTGGTCTTCATAAAGCCGCGTGTGCTTGAATGGCAGGATCGCGCCGATCCCGTTATCGGGCACCCGGAGGACGCGATCGTCCGCCCGATATCGGCGACGCTATGCGATCTCGACCGGCTGATCATTCGCGGCGAGGCACCGTTCAAAGGGCCGTTCCCGATCGGGCATGAGGCGATTGCCGAGGTGGTGGAAACAGGGCCAGGCACCGTCGGTCTTTATCCCGGCCAGAAGGTGGTGGTGAGCTGGCATTTGTCATGCGGGCATTGCGACCGTTGCCACCAGCATTTGCCAAATACATGCGCCAGCCACCCGCCAGGCGCGATGTATGGCCTGCCGGTCGGTGGCAGTTGGGGTGGGCTGTTCTCCAGCCTGGTCCGCGTGCCATTCGCCAGCTTCGCGCTGACGCCGCTGCCGCCCGGCATCGACGCAACGCACCTCGCCTCGCTGTCGGATAATCTGCCGTTCGGCTATGAACTCACCGTACCGCATCTGGCGCAAGCCCCCGGCGCACCAGTGCTGATATTGGGCGGGTGCGGATCGATCGCGCTTTATGCGGCGGCCTATGCGGTGGCGGGCGGCGCATCGCGCGTCGATTATGTCGACATCGATCCTGCACGGCTGGCGATTGCCGAGAAAATCGGCGCGAATCCCATCGAAGGACCTCCGCGCCGCAGTTTCGGTGCCTATCCGATCGTCGTCGATGCCAGCGCCGACGGTGCATCGCTGCTTAGCGCGATCCGATCGACCGAGCCCGAAGGGATGTGCTCCAGCGTGGGCGGACATTTCAGCGATATCGCGCTGCCGCTGATGGAAATGTATGCGCGCGGCATTCATTTCTACACTGGGCGCGGGCGCGGGAAGCCCAATGTCGCCGCCGCGATGGACTTCGTCACCGCTGGCCGGGTGCGACCCGAACTCGTCACCAGCGAGGTCGGCGCTTTCGATGATGCCCCGCGCATTCTGGCCGACCCTGGCCTCAAACCTATCTTGGTGAGACCGTGACCTTGGAAACGCTGTTTGACCGTGCCGCCGATGGCCGCTGGATCCCTGCCGATTTCGTACGTGGCCCATTTGACGGGATGCAGGGCGGTGCCGTCGTCGGCCTGATGTGCGCAGCGGCAGAAGAGATTCTCCCCGACGGGTTTCGCACGCTTGGAATCGACGCGCGGTTCCTGCGGCCGTGCCCGCTCGCGCCGATTGAGGTGGAGGCGCGGATCGTCCATCTAGGATCGCGGCTGGTGGCGGCGGAAGTGACCTTGTCCTCCGAGGGCAAGCAACGCGCGAGCGCCACGGTCAGCGCGGCGCGCCCGATCGCCATCCCGGCGATCGTTGAGACACCCGCGCAACCCTTCGATCCGAGCACGGGCACGTTGCGCCCCGGTCCGGTGACGCATGGAAAGCCCTGGCTGATGGACAGGATGGAAGGGCGATTAGCGGGCGATGGCGTGCCCTGGTTCCGTTTCCCGCTGCGCGTGACCGGCAGTGAATCGGCGTTCGCCCGCGCGCTGTGCCCGGCGGACTGGTTGCCGGGACTCACCCGCCCCGACAGCTGGGAAAAGCCAATCGTGCGTGCCGCACCCAATGTCGATCTGAGCGTACGGATGCACCGCCACCCCGTGGGTGACTGGATCGGCGTGCGCGCCACGGGGCGCTGGTCACCGGAGGGCAGTGGAGTCGCGGGCGGTGATCTGCTCGATGTGGCTGGGCCGGTCGGCTTTGTGATGTGTGCGCTCGCGTTGGTGCCGTGACGGGCCCCTTTACCCCAAAACTTCGGCCACCAGATCCTTGCGGCTAAGCTTGCCGATCATCGTCTTGGGCATGGTTTCGCGCACGACCACGCTGTCGACCTGTTCGACCTTGCCGAGCTGTGGGTTGAGCCAAGCGGTCAGCGCAGCGCCCGACGCGTCCTCGCCGTCGTTCAGCGTCACATAGGCGCGGGGGTGTTCGCCGCGGTAACTGTCCGGAATGCCGATAACAAGCGCTTCCTTGACGGCGGGGTGCTTGTACAAAATCGCCTCGATCTGGCTGGGGAAGACCTTGAACCCGCCGACGGCGATCATGTCTTTCAAGCGGTCGACGATCTTGACGAAGCCGTCGGCGTCGATCTGGCCGACATCGCCCGTGCGCAGCCATTTGGTGCCCGCATCGTCGACGATGAACACATCGGCATCGGCATCGGGCCGGTTCCAATATCCCTTCATGATCTGCGGGCCCGAGACGAGGATCTCGCCGGGCTCGCCCGCCCGCACCGGGTGCGCGGGATTTTCCTTGTCGACCAGGCGGATGCGTGTGGCGGGCAGGGGCTGGCCGATCGTGCCGGTTTTGCCCTCGCCCAGATAGGGATTGGCGGAGACCACACCCGAGCTTTCGGACAGGCCATAGCCCTCGACCAGTTGCGCCTTGGTGACTTGCTCGAACTTGGTACGCAGCTCGCCCGGCAGCGGCGCGCCGCCCGAAATGCAGACGCGGAGACAGGAGAAATCAGTGCTGGCGATTTTCGGGTGATCGAGCAGCGCCTGATACATGGTCGGCACGCCGGGCAGTGCCGTGGCGCGGGTGCGCGAAATCGCCGCGAGCGCCTGGGCGGCATTGAAGCGCGGCAGCATCACGATGCACCCGCCCGACAGCACCGTGCGATTGAGCACGCAGGTATTGGCGAAGACATGGAACAGCGGGAGCACGCCGAGGATGCGGTCCTCCATATCGGGCTCGGGATCGATCGCGTTCACCTGCCGCGCGTTAGCCGTCAAATTCTGGTGAGTGAGCATCGCGCCCTTTGGGCTGCCAGTGGTGCCGCCGGTATATTGGATAAGCGCGACATCATGCTCGGGGTCGATTGCGGCGGGGGGCAGCTTGCCGTCATTCGCGATGAGGGCGGAAAAGGCGGTGATGCGGGCGTCATTGGGCTTGGCCGCGACGTCCTTCTTGCTGAACAGCCGGTAGAAGATCGATTTGACCGGCGGCAGCGCGCCCGCGACCGACCCGACTACAAGTCGCTCGAGCGCGCTTTGCTCCAGCACTTTCAGCGCGGTGGGCAGCAGCGCCGATGCGGAGATCGTGAACAGCATCCGCGTGCCCGAATCGGCGACCTGATGCTCGAGTTCGGCAGCGGTGTAGAGTGGCGAGAAATTGACCACCGTCGCGCCGAGTTTCAGAATGCCGTAATAGGCCGCCAGATAATGTGGCACATTGGGCAGGAACAAGCCGATCCGGTCGCCGGGGCCATAGCCTAACGCGTGCAACCCCTTGGCCACACGGTTCGCGCCGTCCAGCGTTTCGGCATAGCTGTAATGCCGCCCGAGAAAGTCGATCAGCGGTGCGTTGCCGTTTTGCTGCGCGGATTGATCGAACAGATCGACCATTGATAGCGGCGGGAAGGGGCGATCCCATGAACCGGGATGGCGATAGGCAGTGCGCCAGGCAGTCTCGTGCGTTTCCATTTACACAGGTGTAAGCAGCCCCGAAAGGTGGCGCAAGGCAGTGCTCAAATACGCTGAAAAATCAGGCGAAGCGCTTCGACGTCCAGGTAATAAGCACCGATACGGCCATCAGTCCGATATCGAACGCGGCCCGTACTTCGCGCGGGGTGGGGTCGCCCACCTGATGCGTGATGACGCGAATATCAGCGGACGGATGCCGCACGGACATTGCCACGAGCAGCAGGGCACAACCAGCCAGAACAACACGACGATTACGCATGGCGCATCGACCTCCTGAAGTCATGTATACCTGACTGCGTGAGCCTCGGCAAGAGGGGGTTCAGGCGGCAATCGCCATATCATATCGCACCCGATCACGACCGTCGGTTTTGGCGGCGAACAACGCCCGGTCGGCGCGACGATAGAGTTTTTTCCAATCGATTTCAGTATTTAACGGCCCTGTGCTGGCGCCGATGCTGGCTGTCACGGTCAAGTCGAACGGCATGCGTTCGGCGCGTAGCCGATCGAGGATCTCCGCTGCATCGATCGCTTTTTCGGTCGGTAGCAGGATTGCGAATTCCTCGCCACCGATTCGCGCCACCAGCGCAGTGGCGGGCACCGACGCACGCAACGACCGGGCAAACACGCGCAGCACTTCATCGCCACCATCATGCCCGATCGTTTCGTTGACGGTCTTGAAGTGATCGAGATCGGCGATCAGCAGCACCTGTTCGCCCGGCGTGCCGATGGCACGCGTCAGGAAGGATCGGCGATTGAGCAGGCCGGTAAGGGGATCGATATCCGCCAGCGTTCGCGCGGCGAGCTCGCGCACCCGGGCATCGTCGCGCTCAAGGCTGAGCAGCCGCACGCGGTGCGAAATCGCCAGCGACGACAACAATGCTTCGCTCGTCATTGCGAGTATGGTCGAGTTGTCGACCCAGAAGTTCCAGTCGATAAAGTTCAGGCCATTGGCCACGCGCAGGCCCGCGAAGAAGATCGGGGCGCCCCATGCAATGGTCACAATCCAGAAAAAGCGGCTTTTGGTGGTCCATGCTCGCCAAAGAATGGGCGGAACCAGCGCAACGACGCCAAGGAACGACAAAACGTAAATTCGTTGCAGAATGAACGACTGCCACGGCACAAGCGCTGCGAACAGCACCGCGCTGCCCAGCAGCCCGCCGCAAACGATCTTGATGGCGGGGGATAGCCAGCCCGCACAAACTTCAGGCTCGAAATAGGCGCGCGCAAAGAGCAAGGCCGATGCCGCCGACACGCCGAGCATCAGGTAATTGAGGCGAATGCGATAAATATCGGCGATATCTGGCCAGATCCACGCAAACACACCCGATGAGGACACCGCATAGATCGCCAACGCGCCAACCATCATGCAATAGATTAGCTGGAACGGGTGCCGCATCGCACGCCACATCGCCAGATTATGCAGGATCAGCGAAACGCAAAGGCCGCCAAAGGCCGCGTAAAGTGCCGCCATCATCAGGTTCAACGCGGCACTTTCCTGCAGGCTCATCACCTGCGCGCCAATCACGACGCCGCGTGGATTGGCTGCGCCTTCGACTTTCCACATCAGCCCGACTAACGGCGTCGAACGCGCCGGCAAAACCTGTTCGACGATTGCGCCGAGCTGGAGGTGGCGGGACACATCATTCTGCCCCATCGAGAGGGCGATGATGGTGCCATCGGCATAGCGGCCGTACAGCGTCGTCCGGTCCTGCCAGTTTGCCGCCGTCCGCACGGCAACGGGTGCTGAAGGCGTTGACCAGTTCGGCAAGGTTCGCGCGATAACCCAATAATCGCCGGGGACAAATCCGCCTTTCGATGTACGGCAATCGAACTGTGCATCGGGGCGGAACTGGGCGCGGGGCAATTCACCCGCGACCGCCTTTTTGATGCACAACGCCAGCGGGGGATTATCGATCGCGTTCTGGGCTTTGGCGGTGCGGGGATTCAACGCGAGCGTCATCGCCATCGCGGTAAGAAACAGCCCGAAAACGTGCCGCCAAAGGTTAATACGTCCGGATATCATCCCATTGGCGATAACCGGTTATAGAAAAGATTGGGTAAAGACCGGGCGGCCGGCAAGCACGTGCCCACCGACCGACCGGTCCGGAACTCAGTTCAACGTGCAGTCGTCGCGCGGTCGACGACGGCAATTTGAACCTCGCCCGATGCAGCGGCGATACGCTGATCAAGCTGGCGACGGGCATCAGCCATGGCTGCGGCGCGGCATTCTTCTGTATCGCGCATAAACATGATGCTGCGACGATCCTTGGACACGCAGACTTGGCGTGCGGCATGGCCGATGCGTGCCTCGATCTTGCTGCGCCCTTCGGCAGTGAGCAGGTCGGCACGATCGATCATGACGACGCGGCGTTCCTGAATGGTCGTCTGGGCGATCGCCGGGGTGAAGGCGCTGATTGCCATCGCGGCGAGCATGGGCATGCCGAGTAATTTCATAAACATGGTTGATCTCCTGGGGATGGGGCGAACATGTCCGCGGTCTGTGCCGCGTGACGCCGCTCCCCTAGTTGCCCGTCGAGTCAGTGGCGTGACCGGACGGCGACGCGGTAGGGAAGGAATTACGACAGTTATCCTGCCATAGTGTCGCCGATCCGACACAAAGCCTGCGCTCTTTCCACCAAAAAAAAGGGCGGCCCGAAGAACCGCCCTTTGTTTATTTCAACCAATTGAGGCCGAAAGGTTATTTTACTTCGATCTTCTCGGCCTTGCCCTTCTTTTTGGGCTTTTTGGGGGCTGCCGGGATGATCTCAAAGGCGAGCGCATTGTCCTTCAGTTTCACCGTCACTTCGCCACCATGGACGAGCTTGCCGAAGAGCAATTCTTCCGCGAGCGGCTGCTTGATCTTTTCCTGGATCAAACGACCCATCGGGCGGGCACCATAGAGCTTGTCATAGCCCTTGGTGGTGAGCCACGCCTTGGATTCATCGTCCAGGTTGATGTGCACCTGCCGATCCGCCAGCTGCAGTTCGAGCTGGAGGATGAATTTGTCGACGACCCGCGCGACAACCTCTGGCGGCAGATAGCCGAACGGGACGATCGCATCGAGCCGGTTGCGGAATTCGGGCGTGAACATCTTGCGCACGGCTTCCTCATCCTCGCCCTCGCGCGTCACCGCACCAAAGCCAACCGCTTCGCGTGCCATGTCGCTGGCGCCCGCATTGGTCGTCATGATCAGGATGGTGTTGCGGAAATCGACCGTTTTGCCGTGGTGATCGGTGAGCTTGCCGTTGTCCATCACCTGCAACAGGATGTTGAACAAATCCGGATGCGCCTTCTCAATTTCGTCGAGCAGCAATACCGAATGCGGCTGCTGATCGACCGCGTCGGTGAGCAACCCGCCCTGATCATAGCCGACATAGCCCGGAGGCGCACCAATCAGGCGGCTGACCGAATGCCGTTCCATATATTCGGACATGTCAAACCGTTGGAGCGGGAT
>CAZWAL010000118.1:0-8655 GCA_964631905.1 uncultured Stakelama sp. | reverse complement strand
GATCTGCCCGCCGCCGAGCCTGAAAAGGAGCGGGCGGAGATCGAGGAAGTGATTGGTCTCGATGCTTCAAACGCGGTGCACACCAGCGCCAAATCGGGGATTGGGATCGCCGACGTTCTCGAGGCGATCGTCACGCGCATTCCGCCGCCCAAGGGCGATGCAGACGCGCCGTTGAAGGCAATGCTCGTCGTCAGCTTGTACGTCCCATATCTGGGGGTCGTCATTCTGGTTCGCGTCATGGCCGGCACGCTGAAGAAGGGGCAGCTCGTCAAGTTCATGGCGACGGGCACCCAGCATCTCATCGATCGTGTCGGCTGTTTCCGGCCCAAGATCGAGCAGCTGACCGAGCTGGGCGTCGGCGAAATTGGCTTCATCACCGCGCAGATCAAGGAAGTCGCGCAAACCGCGGTCGGCGATACGATCACCGATGCGAAACGCCCGGCGGCAGAGGCGCTGCCGGGGTTCAAGCTGGTCCAGCCGGTCGTTTTCTGTGGCCTGTTTCCTGTCGATGCCAATGACTTCGACAAGCTTCGTGAGAGCATTTCGAAGCTGCGCCTTAACGATGCGAGCTTCAGCTTCGAGATGGAATCGAGCGCCGCGCTCGGCTTCGGCTTTCGCTGCGGGTTCCTGGGGCTGCTGCATCTGGAGATCATCCAGGAGCGGCTGACGCGCGAGTATGACCTCGACCTGATCACCACCGCGCCATCGGTCGTTTACAAGATCGAGCTCACCTATGGCGGCGGCGAGATCGAGCTCCATAACCCCGCCGACATGCCCGATCCGACCAAGATCGAGAGTATTTCGGAGCCGTGGATCGAGGCGGTCATTTATTGCCCCGACGAATATCTCGGCAGCATCCTGAAGCTCTGCCAGGACCGGCGCGGGATCCAGAAGAACCTTACCTATGTCGGCGGTCGTGCGCAGGTGACCTATGAGCTGCCGCTCAACGAAGTCGTGTTCGATTTCTACGACCGGCTGAAAAGTATCTCACGCGGCTATGCGAGCTTCGATTATCACCAGATCGGCTATCGTGAGGGCGACCTCGTCAAGATGAGCATCATGGTCAATTCCGAAGCCGTCGATGCACTGAGCATGATCGTCCATCGCGGCACGGCGGAGAGCCGCGGCCGGGGCATGTGCGAGCGGCTCAAGGACCTGATCCCGCGCCACTTGTTCAAGATCCCGATCCAGGCAGCCATCGGCGGCAAGGTGATCGCCCGCGAGACGATCGCGGCACTCCGCAAGGACGTGACCGCCAAATGCTATGGCGGCGACGCCAGCCGCAAGCGCAAGCTGCTCGACAAGCAGAAAGAGGGTAAGAAGCGGATGCGCGAGTACGGTTCGGTCAGCATCCCGCAAGAGGCCTTCATCGCGGCGCTGCGGATGGGGGACGAGGGCTAAACGGCCGCATTCGAGCCATCGGCTTGCTATATCCCGCAAAATATATCGTTGACTTCATTTCGGTCATGATGCCCCAAGCGGTATGTTTACCGAACTCAACTTACTGCTCGCGCTGTGCCTGATGCTCGGTGCGACACTGTATTCAAGTGTCGGCCATGGCGGTGCTTCATCCTACATCGCGATCATGGCATTGTTCGGCCTGCCGACAGCGGTGATGCGGCCGGCGGCACTGGCGCTCAACGTGCTCGTGTCTGGTTTTGCGTCGGTGCGCTTCATTCGCGCTGGCCAGTTTCGCTGGCGGATATTGTGGCCGTTCCTGCTCGGTGCACTCCCCATGGCCTATGTCGGCGGGATGATCACCTTGCCGAGCAACACCTATCGCCCGATTGTCGGTGTCGTGTTGTGGCTGTCAGCAGCAAGGCTGCTCTGGCCGCGGGCGATTAAGGCGAGCAGCGAGACGCGCGACCCGCCGATCATTCCTGCGATTTTGGCGGGCATCGGTATCGGACTTTTGTCGGGCCTTACCGGGACTGGAGGCGGGATTTTCCTGTCACCGTTGCTGCTGCTGTTCGCCTGGGCGCAGCCAAAACAGGCATCCGGGGTCGCGGCAGTCTTCATCTTTGCCAATTCGATTTCGGGCCTCGCGGGCAATGTCGCGTCGCTTCAGCAATTGCCCGACGGTTTGCCGCTATTTGCAGGTGCGGTGCTGATCGGTGCGACCATCGGCACGACGCTGGGGATCAACTTGCCTGAGCGGTTGGTGCTCCGCTCGCTGGGCCTCGTTCTTATCGTGGCAGGCGCCAAGTTGATCGGCGTGTATTGATGCTGTGCTGATGTGGCGGACGCCTCCGCCATCCCGACAGGATCACATATCCTAGACGGATCAGGTAAGAAGTGTCGGGAGGCACCATCGCCAGGACATGATGAATGACAGGAGCGCGTAAGACCAAACTCGGTCTCGCGCGCTCCTATACGGGTAGCAGTCGATCGTTTCGTTAGAACTTGACGCCGAATTCGCCGCCGAAAACGCGTGGTTCGTTCACGAAACCCGTCAAGTTGTTGAAATCGATGCCGCCAACCGCTTGCGTCGTGTTGGTGATGTTGCGGGCAAAGGCCGATAGCTCATAGCGCCCCGTTTTGTACCCGATCCGCAATCCGCCCTCGAGCAGGTGCGTGCTTTGGAATTCGACCGAATCGTACAGGAAGAAATTGATTTTCGATCGATACGCCCAGTCGGTATAGGCATAGAGCTCACCCGACCCGATCGGGACGCTATACCGAGCCGTCCAGTTCGCGATCCAGCGCGGCGATTGTGGCAGGCTGTTGCCATTGATGTTGACGATGGCCGATGTGAACGGCGCGGTCGGTACGACGATCGGATCACGTACCGTGCACAGCGCCACACCATCGGCCCCTTGCACACCGCACGCGGCAGTCGTCAGATTGCGATCACGGATTTCCGTGTGGTTATAGCTGAGCCCTGCCGTCAGCGTCAGGTTCGGTACCGGGCGCAGTTCGGCATCTGCCTCGAAGCCGTAACCGCGGACATTGTCCGCGTTCAGCAGTCGGTTCGAGTTGACCCCGCCGCCAACCGCGGTGAGCTGCGCATTGTCGAGATCATAGTAGAAGCCGTTAAAGTTCAGGCGTCCGCGACCATCGAGGAAGGTCGATTTGATGCCCGCTTCCCACGACTGGATCGTTTCCGATGCGGCAGTCGTTACACCGTCCTCAAGTGTCTGCGCGGTATTGGCCGGGAACAGGATGCGGCCCTGGATGCTGGGCGCGCGATAGCCCTTGGCAGCCCGGGCATACAGGTTGATGTCGTCGCTCGCCTTGAAGTTGACGGTCGCGTCCCACGTCACATTCTCGCCATTGACCGAACGGCGCACCGTGCCGAGCGGATCCTGGAGGAAGTTGGGGAACTGGGTGTCCCGCGTACGGGCCACGAAGTAATCGCGGTCATCATTATTATACCGCACGCCGCCGGTGACGCTCAGCTGATCGGTCAGCTTGTAGGTCACCGATCCGAACACGCCGTACGCTTTGCTGTCCTGATCCTGATCGACCAGAATGTTCACGCCGCCGCGCGCATTGTTGGGATCGCCCAGCGTCGAATAATTCTCGCTGACGATGCGCAACTGCTCGCTGAAATAGAAGAAACCGGCCTGATAGCTCAGCGCATTGTCGCCATTGCTGGCGAGACGGAATTCCTGGGTAAACTGGCGCAGCCGGGGCACGCTGTCGCGTGTTTCGGCGGTGAAGGGGATGTTGCCCGGCCCGAAGAGCCCGGCCGGCAGGAAATTCGCCCCGAAGCCTCCATCGACATCGCCGACCGACGTGGCATCTCCGCTCCAGTAGCTCGTCACCGAAATGAGCGACACTGGCCCGGTGTCATAGGTCACCCGTGCCGAGAGGTTCTGGGTGTCGACCTTCTGCTCGTTCTGCCCGTCGATCGACACGCGGTCACGGACGAAATTGGCATTGAGCCCGGTCTGCCCCTTGGTGAACACATTCGCGCGGAACAGGCGGGCGGTGCCGCGCAGCGTCCGCAATTGCCCTGTCAGCAGGACATCGAACTGGTCGGTCGGCTTGATGAGGATTTGCGCACGGCCGGCGAATTCCTCAAATCCTTCAAACCGATTGCGGGTCGTGCCGGTGGGCAAGACGTTGTCCACATAGCCGTCCTGGCGCTGATACAGGGCCGAAATGCGCACGCTGACCGTGTCGTCAACGATCGGCGCGCCGATAGCACCTTGCGCGTTCACGTTATTGAAGCTGCCGTAGGAAACGCGGCCATAGCCGTTCAGCGTGTTGCTTGGCTTGACTGAATCGAACTTGACGATGCCGGCCGGCGTGTTGCGACCGAACAAGGTGCCCTGCGGTCCGCGCAGCACTTCCACGCGATCAAGATCGAAGACCGGGAACCCTTTCAGGATGGGGTTTTCGAGCACGACATCGTCATAAACGAGGCTGACCGGCTGCGATGCGTTGAAGTCAAAATCGGTATTGCCAAGGCCGCGGATGTAGAAGCGCGGGAAAGTGCGACCGAACGATGATTCGACCAACAGGCTGGGCACGCGGCCCGACAGAAACCGGATATCCTGTCCACCCGCCGCGATATTGTCGAGCTGTTCGCCGCGGACCACCGACACGGACAGCGGCACATCCTGGAGCTTTTCCTCTCGCCGTTGCGCTGTGACCGTGATTGTCGCCAGGCCGTCATCGCTTTGATCGGCCTGCGGTTCGGCCTGGACCGGTGCCGCGGGCGCCGGATCGGCGGCCAGCGCGGGCGTTGCGGTCAGCGCGAGGACGAAAATCGAGGCGCTGCCAACGAGCGAGCGAGCGAGGCGACGGGTCGACAAAGGCTTAGAAGACATGATTCCCCCGATGAAAAGTGGCGATCCTACCCTGTCATCCGTGTGACCCGGATTGTCCTTCGCCCGGTAACAGAATTGTCATCACACTCAAGACGGACGCGGCAGTGCCCGACGATTTAGATGTGGATTGTTGCGCAGGCGCACCACATTTTCGGTCCCCCATTGGTTATGGTGCAGGGTTCGCGAACAGCCGCCGCAAAAAGGCAATCTCTGCCTGTTGGGCGAGATCCTGATTGGGCTTTTTGCGCCAGCCATGGCCTTCGTCCGCGAACAATATATAGGATACGGGCACGCCGCGCGCGCGGATTGCCTGCACCATCTGTTCGCTTTCGCTGCGGGGCACGCGCGGATCATTCGCGCCCTGTTCGATCAGCATCGGCTTGGTGATGCCCTCGACATTGGCGCGCGGTGAAATGCGCGCGAACACTGCCTTCATCTTGGGGTCGCGTTCATCGCCATATTCGGCCCGGCGCGCGTCGCGGCGATAGGCTTCGGTATTTTGCAGGAAGGTTGTCCAGTCGCCGATCCCGAACAGGTCGACCCCGCCTGCCAGCTTGTCGCTATATTTGGTCATCACCGCGAGCGACATATAGCCGCCATAGGACCCACCATAAACCGCGATCTTCGATCCATCTAGATCGGGTTGCGCCTTGATCCAGTCGATCAACGCGCCAATGTCCTTCACGCTGTCCTCACGCTTTTCGGCGTTGTCGAGGTTCAGATAGCGCGTGCCGTAGCCGGTCGAGCCACGCACATTGGGCACGATGACGGTTGCACCGAGCAGATCGGCAAAGGCGGCAGGGGTCGTCGACCAGCCGGGGCGCGATTGCCCCTCCGGCCCGCCATGGATGATGATGACGACCGGCGTTTTCGCGGTCGCTGGCACCGTCTTGGTGCGATAAACGAACGCCGGCACCGATAGCTTGTCGAAGCTTGCAAACCGGATCAGCTTGGGTTCGGGCATCATGGCCTTGTCGATCGGCCCGGCTTCGGATTCGGTCCAGCGATCCAGCGTGCCGCCGGTTACGTCCCAGCTCCACACATCGCCGGGGTCGCGCGCGGTTGCGATGCCGATCGCGAGTTTGCGACCGTCCGGCGAGAATTTCAGGCCGCCAATGACGCCGTTGGGCAGCTTGGGTTGCGGCAGGGCGCGGCGGCTGACGAAATCCTGCACGGTGACGCGCGAATAGCCATCCTCATTGGTGGCATAGGCCAGAATGCGGCCATCCTCGCTCAGGTCGAAATCCTCGACGCCCCAGGGTGACGGGGGTGATACCGGGGTCGCCGTGCCCGTCGCGATGTCGATTTCGACCAGCCGATCGACGTCACTGCCACGATTGCTGATGACGAGTACGGATTTGCCGCCGCGCGCAAAAGTGGCGCCCGACAGGCTGGCCTTTGGGCCCTTCGCGATCTCGGTGGTTTGGCCGGTTGCTATATCGAGCAGGAACAGCTGGCTTTCGACCGCTGAGGTTCGGTGGGTCAGCAGCAACGTCTTGCCGTCGTCGGACAGGTCCGACGGATTGGTCACCCCGTTGCCGCTGTAGATCATCTGCCGCGATGCCGGGTCCGCAGGGTTGGCGCGCCAGATCGTACGGTCGCCAGATCCCTTGGTGGCCTGCGCAAAATAGATCGTCCCGCCGTCGCGCGATATCACGATCGCGCCATTCTGGGTGCCCGTTTCGGTGAGTTGAACGGGCTTCAGATCGGGGCCCATCACGTAGATCTGCACCCATTCGTCGCCGCCGGTGTCACGAGTAAACAACACACGGTCGGTGCCGGGGATCGAGCGGGCGCCGCTGATCGGCTCGGCGGCAAAAGTCATTTGGCGGCGCGCCAGGCCGGGTCCCTTGACGTGATGGAGCTGCGGCGTTGCCCCGAAACGCGTCAGGATCAGCATGCTGCCATCGGGCATCCAGTCGGCAAACCCCGCCGCGCGGCTTTCCCGATACCGCGCCAGATCGCGCACCAGGTCGGCAGGGATGGGGGGCACATTTTCGAGCGTTGCCGCACCGATAACCCGTGTGTCGACCTGTTGTGCATGGGCGGGCAGGGCAAGCGTGGCGAGGCAGGTGGCCGCGAGCAATATGGTGCGCATGAAAATCTCCGTCAGTAAGGCAACGAACCTAAGGCTATGGGGTCGCGACGCAAGCGGTATGGACGACGTCAAATTGCGCTTTCGCCTTGATGAGCAGGGATGGCTTGATCCCGAACATCCGGCGGAAGGTGGCGCTGAAATGCGCCGAGCTCGCAAAGCCGCCCTCCATCGCCGCTTCGGTCAGGTTGGCGCCTTCCTTCAGCGCCACTGCGGCAATCGCCAGCCTCCGCCACAGCCGGTACCGCCGAAACGGGACGCCGGTTGTGCGCTTGATCTCTCGGTGGAAATGGCTTTCCGACATGCCGGCAAGACCGGCGGCGACCCTTGCCGATCCGAAATCATTCGGTCGTTCGTCGATTGTGCGAATGAAGGCCGCAATACCGGGGGAGGGCTCATCGGCAGGATGGTCGGTCAAACCCAGCGTTGCGAGGAGCTTCTGTACGATCTCTCGCGCGAAATGGCCCTTGGCAATCCCCGCACATTTGGTCGCAATATATGCTGGAGCTTCTGATCGCGACGCGATGTGCGTTTCGATCGCTATTTGGTCATCGGCCAGCGCATCGAGATAGATGAACATCATCGGCCCCGTCGCGATCAGATGGTGCAGCGTGTTTGGCGGAATAAGGGCAATCATTCGGGTTTCGGTCGAGCGTTCCGGCGTCAGCGGCCATGCAATCTCGAACGGCGCGGCCAGCGCGACCGCTAGCGTGGCGACCGCATTCCGGTGCGGTGAAAGCGCAAGTCCCGGTCCGATATAGATCGCCCGTGCACCGGCCAGGATGATCCGGGGATGATTGATGATCGGGTTAGGTGGAGCCACGGGCGTCAACTTGCCCCGAACCGGCAGTGATGCAAAGTGGCTGGGGCGCGGATGCACGCGCTACGGCCGCAACGCTTCCCATGTCACCAGCGCGAGCAATGGCAAACCGGCTAGGTCCGTCAGCGAAATTGTGCGCAGCGCGCCTGTGGGCGAACCGGCGTTAGCATAGACGATCAGGAAACCAATCATGCTGATCCCGACCACGAGCACGCCGGCGCGGCGCGAATTCTCATCGAACGCGGCAAGAAGGGCGAGGGCAAAAACGCCGAGAAACAGTGCGCCGCGGTGCGTTAAAAGCATCCCGACGCTGCCTGATGAAGGCACGCCGTAAAGTCGCTCGATCATCGACGGCATGAACAGCACGAGCGACGGCGTCGCATGGATTGCCGCCAGCCCGAACCACGCAGCCCTGGTGATCGATTCCATCGGTTCATTCCCCGCAACGTCGGCCAACCGTCGCCCGGACTGACGGCGAGGTCCGGCGGTTCTGGTGACAAAGTCTAGCGCGCTAGCTCGACGCGGGCTTTCATAAACCGATCAATTCCGGCCCGATCATCCCCCAAATGAAAACCGCCGCCCGGATCGCTCCGGACGGCGGCTTTGCTACTTGGCGCTGACCGAAGAAGATCAGCTGTCGGTGTTCAGGTAATCCCCGGCATCGGCATCGGTGCCGTGGCCGCTGGTGATTACTGCACCCAGCGCATCGTCGCCGGTGCCGCCTGCATCGCGGGCTGAGCGGTGAAGCTCTGCTGCATGCTCTTCGGCCGCCGAGTTCGGTGCGGTGATCGCCACTTCGTCCATCCGGCGCTGCGCCACGCGCATTGCCGCATCGCGCGAATTGGCGGTAACGCGCAGGCGGTTCAGACCAGCGCCGGTGCCTGCCGGGATTAGCCGGCCGACGATCACGTTTTCCTTCAGGCCGATCAGCGTGTCCTGCTTGCCCTGAACCGCTGCCTCGG
>CAZWAL010000117.1:0-8736 GCA_964631905.1 uncultured Stakelama sp. | reverse complement strand
CACGCACTTCGCGCATTGCCGCGCGCACGTCGGCCTCGGTCAGCGCACCGCGCCCCCGAAGACGGTCGAATACGCCGCCAAGCCTTTCGCTGAGACTGTCGAACATCACCAAACTCCGTTGCTGATCGCTGATCCCGTCATAAACGCAAGAGAAGCTGGCGGACGAAACCTCGTCGGCCAGCTTATGCCCTTGGGCATGCTCGTTTTGCGTCCCGGAAGGATGCGATCGTGATTGGCCCTAAACGAAAAGCCATTCTTTCGCAACCATGTGGTTTAAGACCATCTACACGCTCCATCGCCATACCCCTTTCGGATGAGAACCAGGGGACATGGGCACATGGCACCAGAACCGATCGATTTCGCGCCTAAGCCGGTCGCGGCGCGGCGCGATCTGCTGAGTGGTGCGATCACGATTGCAGCGATCCTGCTGTTCGTCGGGACAGGCAGCTCGGTCCTCTCCAGCACGATGCGGTACTATTTTGCGGATGGGAACCCGACCGATCGGACGCTCGTGATCGCGCTGCTGCTGAATGTCGCCCTGATCTTGTTCGGCTGGCGTCGGCATACAGAATTGCAGCGCGAGGTGGAGATTCGGACGGCGGCCGAAGAGCGCGCCCAACTGCTCGCTGCGCGTGATCCGCTGACGGGGTTTCTCAACCGGCGATCTTTGTCGGAAGACGGAACAGCGCTGCTCGCGCAGGCCGCTCGCCGGGACAAGGCACTGGCGCTGCTGATGCTCGATCTCGATCATTTCAAAACGATCAACGACATGCACGGCCACGCCACGGGGGACGGCCTGTTGCGGCTGATATCGGACGAGATCGCGCTGGCCATGCCATCGGTTTCGTTGATGGCGCGATTGGGCGGCGATGAATTCGCCTGTGCTTTCATGTTCGATCCGGCACACCCCGATACTGTTGAGCGGATCGCCGAACGTTTGGTCTCTCGCATTGCCCAGCCCTTCGTGTCCGACGGGCTGCAACTGCACATCAGCGTCTCGATCGGCATAGCGCGATCGGATACGGGTTGTACCAGCATCGATGCTCTGATGCGGAGCGCGGATATTGCGATGTACGCAGCCAAGAATGCGGGTCGCAATCGGTTCGCCTGGTTCGATCAGTCGATGGAGCTTGAACTGAAAGCGCGCAATGAGCTTGAGGTCGGCCTCCGTACGGCGATCCCTCGCCAGGAAATCGTTCCCTATTTCGAGCAGCAGATCGACCTGACCACGGGTCGCCTGTTCGGATTTGAGGTTCTCGCGCGCTGGGAGCATCCGACCCGCGGCCTCATCCCGCCCGAAAAGTTCATCTCGATCGCGGAGGATACCGGACTGATCAGTGATCTGTCGCTGTCTGTCATGCGGCAGGCCTTCATGCAGGCCCGGGATTGGGAGCCGGGGCTGACGCTGTCGGTAAACATCTCGCCTTTACAGCTGAAGGACCCGTGGCTCGCACAGAAAATCCTGAAGGTTCTTACCGAAACGGGCTTTCCCGCCAGTCGGCTTGAGATCGAGATCACCGAAGTTGCGCTGTTTGAAAATCTGTCGCTTGCACAGTCGATTGTCGGCAGCCTGAAAAACCAGGGCATGCGCATTGTGCTCGACGATTTCGGTACGGGCTACAGCTCGCTCAAACATTTGCGTGCACTGCCGTTCGATCGGATCAAGATCGATTGCAGCTTCGTTGGATCAATCAACGTGAACGCCGAGAGTGCCGCTATCGTCAACGCGATCGTGCGGCTCGGTGAGAGCCTGAATTTGCCGATCACGGCCGAGGGCATCGAGGATGCCGCGATCGAGGAAAGGTTGCGGGCGATGGGGTGTAGCAAGGGCCAGGGCTATCTATACGGTCGACCGCTCAATGCTGCAAACGCGCGGCGGCTGCTGGCGGAAAAGCGGTTGCTGCGTCCGGCGATCACTAAATCGCCGCCGATCGACCCGGCGACGACCGCACAGGACGACGCTCGCAAGACGGGGTAACGTGCCCTCCGCGGTGGACTTCGCGCGGCGCGGTGCCTAGATCGGCGGCGATGCCCGTTGCCGCCCCTGAAATCATCAATCTCGGCTGTCGTCTCAATCTGGCGGAAGGCGAGGCGATGCGCGCCATCAACGCGGCGCGCAATATCGTCATCGTGAACAGCTGCGCGGTGACCAACAACGCCGTCAGCGAAACCCGTGCCGCCATCAGGCGTGCGGCGCGCGCGCGGCCCGGTGTCGACATCGTTGTCACGGGATGCGCGGCACAAATCGACCCGCAAGGCTTTGCGGCGATGCCAGAAGTGTCGCGCGTGATCGGCAATGCGGAAAAGCTCGATCCCGCAGTATGGTTGGCGAGCGACCGCGTAGTGGTGGGTGACATCATGGCAGTGCGCACCACCGCGCCGCACCTCGCAGCGAGTTTCGATTCGCATGCCCGCGCCTTTGTCGAAGTTCAAAATGGCTGCGATCATCGCTGCACCTTCTGCATCATCCCCTATGGCCGCGGGAACAGCCGGTCGGTGGCGATTGGTGATGTCGTCGACCGGGTCAAAGGGCTGGTTGAGCGCGGTTACCGCGAAGTCGTGCTCACCGGGGTGGATCTCACCAGCTATGGCCCGGATCTGCCCGGCGAACCCACTCTCGCGACATTGGTCGAGGCCATCTTGGCGCGGGTGCCACGGCTCGCCAGACTTCGGTTATCGTCGCTCGATTCAATCGAGATCGACGACCGGTTGTTCGATCTGCTTACCGGCGAGGCGAGGATCATGCCGCACCTCCATTTGTCGCTGCAGGCGGGCGATGACATGGTGCTGAAGCGGATGCGCCGCCGCCACAGCCGCAGCGATGCGGTGCGGATCGTTGATCGGTTGAAATCGGCACGCAGCGATCTGGCGATCGGTGCCGATCTGATCGCTGGCTTTCCGACCGAAACCGATGCGATGTTTGCAAACACCGCGGCGCTGATCGACGATTGCGATATCGTCCATGCGCACATCTTCCCCTATTCGCCGCGTATTGGTACCCCGGCGGCACGGATGCCGCAGGTGCTCGGCGATGTCCGCAAGCACCGTGCCGCTGTGCTGCGCGCAACGGCGGCAAACCGGCGGCAGCGCTGGCTCGAGCAGCTGGTGGGCACCACGCAGCCGATCCTGATCGAACGACCAGGCGATCGTGGCCACGCGCCCAATTTTGCCGAACTGCGCCTGTCGAATGTCTCTCGGTTAACCGATAAAGTAGGCGAAATCGTGCCGATTGCGGTGACGGGTGTCGACACCATGGGATTGCTGGGAATGGCGGCATGAGCGGTACGGCATGGCACGAAAAGCTGCTGGGCGGCTTCAAACGAACATCTGACCGGCTGATCGGCAATCTGGCCGGCCTTGGTGCTGCCCGACTCGACAATGCGACGCTCGACGATATCGAGGACGCGCTGATCGCATCGGACCTGGGCCCGGCGACCGCAGCGCGCATTCGCGCCCGGCTGGCCGATGGCGCTTTCGAGCGAAACATGGAGGAACTTGGCATCCGCCTGATCGTGGCGGAGGAGATCGAGAAGGTTTTGGAAAAAGTCGCCCGGCCGATCGAGATCAGCGCCTTCCCCCGTCCGCACGTCATCCTCGTCATCGGGGTCAACGGATCGGGCAAGACGACGACGATCGCCAAGCTGGCGCATCTGTTCACCGAACGGGATTACGGCGTGATGCTGGCGGCGGGCGATACGTTCCGCGCGGCCGCGATTGGCCAGCTGGCGACCTGGGCTGATCGGATCGGCGTGCCGATCGTGCGCGGTGAGCAGGGTGGCGACGCGGCCGGCATCGTCTTCGATGCGGTAAAGAAGGCAACGGCCACCGGTATCGACGCGCTGATCGTCGACACCGCCGGGCGGCTTCAGAACAAGCGCGAGCTGATGGACGAGCTTGCCAAGATCAAGCGGATGCTTGGCAAGATCGATCCCGCCTCCCCCCATGATATCATCCTCGTCCTCGATGCGACCACGGGGCAGAATGCGCTTTCGCAGATCGAAGTGTTCAAGGAGGTCGCGGGCGTCACCGGGCTGGTGATGACCAAGCTGGATGGTACCGCACGAGGTGGCGTGCTGGTCGCGGCTGCGGAGCAGTTCGGCCTGCCGATCCACGCGATTGGCATTGGCGAAGGCGTCGGCGATTTACGGCCATTCAACGCAAACGAGGTTGCACGGATCATCGCTGGCGTGGAAAGACCAAAAAATGGCTAGCCCTACAGACGCAAAAACACCCGATCCTGCGCTCCGCATGGCGATCGATTTTGGCCCGCTGATCGTGTTTTTCGCGGTCAATTTTCTGGCGGGTGGCGAGCAGATAAGCCGTGTCGTCGCAGCGACGGTCGCATTCATGACCGCGACGGGCATCGCAATGGCCGTCTCGCAATGGAAGATTGGCCATATCTCACCGATGCTGTGGTTATCGGGCGTGCTCGTCCTCGTTTTTGGCGGTTTGACGATCTATTTTCACGACGAAACCTTCATCAAGATCAAGCCAACGATCATTTACCTGATGTTCGCCAGCGTGCTGATCTTCGGCCTCGTGACCGGCCGGCCGCTCCTGCAATATGTATTAGAAAGCGCCTATCCGGGGTTGAGTCCGAAGGGGTGGCGTCAGTTGACGATCAACTGGGCCGCGTTTTTCGCGTTCCAGGCGGCGCTCAACGAAGCGGTATGGCGGAACACCAGCTGGGATTTTTGGGTCGCGTACAAGCTGTGGGGCGTAATCCCGATGACTCTCATTTTCGCGGTCGCCAATCTGCCGATGCTGATGAAACACGGGATGCAGGTATCAGGCAACGAACCGCCACCGATCCCGCCGGAAGGTTGAGGCGCCGCCGCGAACAGCTGAGCCCCGAACCAATCATCCTTGGCAAATCAGCCCTGATCGGCACGCGATACGCCTGCACCGTCCAGGTTCTGTGCCGCAAATTCCCAGTTCAGGATCTTGCCGGTGACGGCTTCCAGATAGCCAGGTCGCGCGTTGCGGTAATCGATGTAATAGGCGTGTTCCCACACGTCGATCGTCAGCAGCGGCTTCATGCCTTCATACGCAACCGGCGTATCGGCATCGTGTAGCGACGTCACCTTGAGCTTGCCGCCATCAAGCACAAGCCAGCCCCAGCCGCTCGCGAAGTGATTGGTCGATTCAGCGACCAGTGCTTTTACCAGCGCATCGGTAGAGCCGAATTCGGCGTTGATCATCTCGGCCAGCTTGCCCGACGGTGCGGCATAGTTCGGCGTCAGCGAATGCCAGAAAAACGTGTGGTTCCAGATCTGCGCCGCGTTGTTGAACAGGCCCTTTTCGCCCTTGTCCTTGGCGAACTTGATGACGTCGCTCAGCTTCGCATTTTCGAGGCCGTGCGGCAGCAGCATTCCGTTGGTCTTGTCCACATAAGCCTTGTGGTGCTTGCCGTGATGGAAATCGAACGTTTCTGCCGACATGACGGGTGCGAGCGCATCCTTGGCATAGGGCAAAGCGGGCAGTGTGAAGGCCATGGACTCACTCTCATCATTATGGGTTTCCGCGGTAACGTTCGGCAGAGCCCGCGGTTCAATCCTGAATGCCAAATTTCAACGTGATGACCGTTTCGTGTGACAAACGAATTTGACCGCACTATCCGGTTTTTGCAACAGGCCGGACGACGGCGATTCAATTTGCGGGGGACGCATAGGATGGACAAGTTTTTCGGTAATTTACACCTGGTGCTGGCCACGGGCTTTGCACTGGCGATCGGGCTGATGTTCGCGCCCTATTTTACGCCACCGACAGTCGCACTTGGCGTGTTTCAGTGGCTGCACGTGTTTTTCGCGATCGTCTGGATCGGGCTTCTCTATTATTTCAATTTTGTCCAGATTCCGACGATGCCCAAGGTGCCAGCCGAGTTGAAGCCGGGTATCTCCAAATTTATCGCCCCACAGGCGCTGTTTTATTTCCGCTGGGGTGCCGCATTCACGGTGCTGACCGGGTTGATCCTCGCGCATCTGTACGGTGAGCTCGGCGCGGCGCTGATGCTGGAGGAAAGCGCGCGGCTGATCGGCATTGGGATGTGGCTCGCGATCGTGATGGCGTTCAATGTCTGGTTCATCATCTGGCCCAACCAGAAGAAGGCACTGGGCATTGTGGAGGCGGATGCCGACACGAAGGCAAAGGCTGCACGCACGGCGATGATTTTCTCGCGGACCAATACCTTGTTGTCGATTCCCATGCTGCTCTGCATGGTCGCCTATCGTTGATCTGACATCCCGGACCTTCGGGTCCGGGACTTCAACCCGGCAGCAGATCATGCCGCCGCAACGCGTGGCGAAGCTGATCATAGCTCAGGCCGAGCGCTTCGGCCGTCGCGCGCTGATTGAACCGGTGTTCGGCCATCGCCTTGGCCAGCAAATCATGTTCGAACCGCGCAACCAGCGATTTGAAATCAGACGGGCCGTCAGCTTCGCAGGCGGCAAGAGGTTCGTCTGGATGCGCGTCACTGTCCACCGGTGATGGTGTGGACGGGGCGGTTAAGAGCGCGGATGGCGGCATCAGGCGCGACTGCGCTACCGGTGCATAGGGGGATTTAAACGGATCGAATTGAATTTCGTCGATCGGCCCCTGCCGTTCCCAACGATAGACGGCACGCCCCACCACATTGCGTAACTCGCGGACATTGCCCGGCCAGGGATAGGTCATCAGCGCATCAATCGCTGAGGGACTGAAACCGGGCCAATCCTCCCATCCCAACTCGGATGCCATTCGCCGGCCGAAATGCTCGGCAAGCACCATGACATCGCCTGCCCGCGCGCGAAGCGGTGGCAGGGTAACGACTTCGAACGACAGCCGGTCGAGCAGATCGGCACGAAACTGATGGCGATCGACCTTGTCGGGCAGATGCTCGTTAGTGGCAGCGACGATGCGGACATCGACGCGGATCGGGCGCGACGATCCAATCCGGGTAACCTCGCCATATTCGACTGCGCGCAGCAGCCGGTCCTGCGCTGCCATCGATAACGTGCCGAGCTCGTCGAGAAACAGCGTGCCGCCATGCGCTTCCTCGAACCGCCCTGCCCTTGCCTTGGTGGCGCCGGTAAAGGCACCCGCCTCATGCCCGAACAATTCGGCCTCGATCAGCGTTTCCGGAAGCGCCGCACAGTTCATGACGACAAGCGGCTGATCCCATCGCGGGCTTAGCCGGTGGAGGCGCTCCGCCACCAGTTCCTTGCCCGTCCCGCGTTCGCCGATCACAAGCACTGGCCGGTCGAGCGCGGCCGCGCGGCTCGCACGCTCGAGCACGTCGAGGAACACGCCCGACTGCCCGATGACCTGTGATGTCCGCTCCATGGCCAAAGACTTGGCGTAAAATCCCAAACCTTGGCAAGGGCGAATTGGCGCGAACTGACAGCTTAGGTTCAGGAATGGCGCAAATCAGCCATTTCGAAAACTGGCACGCTTCCTGCTGTACTGGTTGCAACTGCCGAACGAGCAGCAAGACAGAAACCAGATCAGGAAGAAATACGATGCATACCACCAACCAATCGACCGCTGCCCTTCGCAACATCACCGCCCTGGTGCTCGCCGTTGTGTTCAGCGCGACCTGCGTGATGGGGGCGATTGCACCCGCAACGCTCCAGTCGGCGCAGACAGCGACCCTGGTTGCCGATGCCCCCGTTGCCTGATCATTCAGGCAGCGCCCCTCGCCGGGGTGTAGCCGTCCGGATGCGCCCCGGCACTTTATCCCGCCTTCCTTCAGTAACAGTCAGGAGTTCCCCGATGGGCATTTTTTCGCGAACCCGAGACATCATCGCCGCCAACGTCACCGATTTGCTCGACAAGGCCGAAGACCCCGCGAAGATGATCCGCATGATCATCCTCGAAATGGAGGAAACGCTGGTCGAAGTGCGCGCATCCGCTGCCCGCACGATCGCTGATCAAAAGGAGATGCGTCGCCATATCGCCAAGCTGGAAAAGCTGCAGGACAGCTGGACCGAAAAGGCCGAACTGGCACTGTCGAAAGATCGCGAAGACTTGGCCAAGGCCGCACTGGTGGAACGCCAGAAGGCAGTCGACATGGCGGATCAGCTGGGTGCCGAAATCGGCGTGCTCGACGATACGCTGCGCAGCGCCGAAGAGGACATCACCAAGCTTCAGAACAAACTGCGTGAGGCGCGGACCCGCCAAAATTCGATCACGACGCGTCTGGAATCAGCCCATAACCGGGTGAAGATGCGCGAAGCCTATGCCGGCCCCAAGGTGCAGGATGCGTTCTCGCGCTTCGAGATCATGGAACGTCGGGTCGATTTCGCCGAAGGCCGCGCCGATGCGCTCAGCCTTGGCGCACCGCCCAAGACGCTCGAGGAAGAAATCGCCGAGCTGAAGTCAAGCGAGAAGGTCGACGCCGACCTCGCCGCGCTGAAGGCCCGCATCGGCAAGGCGAACTGACATGGAAGAATTCATGACGGTCGCCATCGTCATCAGCATCCTGTTCATCGGGCTGCCCTGGCTGGTGCTCCACTACATCACGCAGTGGAAAAAGACCGGATCGTTGACCGGCGAGGACGAAAAGCTGCTCGACGAAATGCACTACACCGCGCGTCGCCTGGAAGATCGTCTCAATACGATCGAACGGATCATCGCTGCGGATCACCCCGAGTGGAAACTGGGCAGTGCCAATATGCCCGAAGCCCTCGACTACGACATCACACGGAGGAATTGAGATGAGCGCCAGCCGCACCAAATTCTATCTCGACAAGCAGAACA
>CAZWAL010000116.1:0-8830 GCA_964631905.1 uncultured Stakelama sp. | reverse complement strand
CATAAGGGAGCGGCATGTAGGCGCGGGCGGGCGATAAGGGAAGCGGTTGGGTTGGAATGTGGTTTACATGGTAGCGCATGGCCGATGGTGGTGGTGAGCGGACGGTCGCTCATAGGTCGATAACAGCCGCCCAAATGAGGCCAACTGCCAAAAGAAAGAGTAACATTGCCCAACCCCAAAATAGAGTAGGCTCCTGACTTCGGTAAGCAGGTGCGCTCTGGGTTGGCATACGGCCTGTGATTAACCCCCACACCAGCATCGCAACCAAAACGAGGCCAGCTATAAGGTAGGAAATGCGCTTTGCTGGATTGCCCACGTCACTCTTTACACCGACAACTTTGGTGTCCGCAATTGGGGCGTTAGCTGCCGCTCCCGGCTATTGATTCAGACCCTACACCAACCCCGCATGCGCCAGCGCCGCATCCACCGCGCGCTGGCTCGCCTTGCTTGGCCAGGTCATCGGCAGGCGGAGCGCGGGCGGGAAATCGGGGCGGACGCGGGTGAGGGCGTATTTCGTTGGCCCCGGCGAGGCATCGCTGAACAATGCGACGTAGAGCGGGAACAGCCGGTCCTGAAAATCACGCGCCGCCGTGTAATCGCCCGCCGCGCACGCCGCCTGAAAATCGGCGCACAGGCGCGGCGCGACATTGGCGGCGACCGAGATGCACCCCACCCCGCCCATCGCGTTGAACGCCAGCGACGTCTCGTCATTGCCCGATAGCTGGGTGAACCCCGCCCCGCACGCCGCGCGCTGCGCCGATACGCGCTGGAGCACGCCGGTCGCATCCTTCACGCCGACCACGCTGGCGAAGGCAGCGGTGATCCGCGCCATTGTTTCTACCGCAATGTCCGTCACCGTCCGGCCGGGGACGTTGTACAGGATGATCGGCAAGTCACACGACTGGGCAACCGCCTCGAAATGGCGGAAAATGCCCTCCTGATTGGGGCGGTTGTAGTAAGGCGGCACCATCAGCGCAGCATCGGCACCCGCGGCCTTGGCGGCGGCGATGTTGAGGATGGCAACGCGGGTATCGTTCGATCCGGCGCCGGCGATCACCGGTACGCGCCCGGCGGCACGATCGACGCAGAGCCGGACGACGTGAAAATGCTCCTCGGCCGACAGCGTCGCCGCCTCGCCCGTCGTGCCGCAGGGTACGAGTGCGCCCGATCCCTGCTCGATCTGCCAGTCGACGAACGCCAGAAACGCATCCTCATCGACACTGCCATCGGCATGAAAGGGCGTGACAAGTGCAGGAATCGAACCGGAAAACATGGAATCTGCTCTATTCTGGCACCGTATCAAAAAGCGCCGCATTAGGTATTTTTCAGGCGCGACAGATAGGGGCGAATCACGTAGCATGTCCACATGCTGGCGCTTCTCCCCAAATCGAGCCTGCTCCTGGCAGGTGTTTCCGCAATCGCAGCCGCGCTTGGCGTGCCGCAGGATCAGCTGGATGCGTATCGCGCCCAGCTTGAGCGCGTGCCCGCCTCGACCGAGAGCACGGCCGCGCTCGCCTCGGCGATTGCCGAGTGGAAATCACTGCGCCAGACCGACAGCCTGTCGTTCGATACCTATTCGCGCTTCCTGCTCGCGCATCCCGGCTGGCCCGGCGAAGACGCGCTGCGCCGCACCACCGAACGATCGATGGATGTCGGCGGCTGGTCGCCGGGCGCTGCGGTAAGCTATTTCCGGCGTTTCCCGCCGCTGACGGGCACCGGGCATTTGCGCAATGCCGAGGCGCTCGCCGCGATCGGATCGCGCGAAGATGCCAATGCCGAGGCGAAGATCGCGTGGCGCCAAGGCACCCTGCCCGCCAGCGATGAAGCGCGATTGCTCAGCAATTTCAGCGGTGCGCTGACGCCGGAGGATCATGACGCGCGGATGGATGCGCTGCTCTGGGCAGGGGCAACCGGATCGGCGCAGCGCCAGCTGTCGTTCGTCAGCGCGGCCAAGCGTGACATGTTCACCGCGCGCCTCGCCTTTCGCACCCGCGCGCCCGATGCGGCGATGCTCGCGACGAGCACCCAGGCCGTGTTCGCGAACGACGCGGGCTATATCGCCGATCGCGCCAACTGGCTGACCAATACCAACAACTGGGGCACGGCGCGCGCCCTGCTCGCCCAGCCCCGGTCGCTCGTGTCCCGCCCGAGCCGGGTGGAGGACTGGTACGAACTGCTGTTGAGCGCCGCGCGCGGGGCGCAGTCCGACGGGCAATATGCGCTCGCCTTCGATATCGCCCGCCAGATCGATGACGCCTATCCGCCGGGCACCGATGTAAGCCAGCGCCCTTATGGCGAGCGCGATGACTATACGAGCCTCGCCTGGCTCGCCGGGCAGACCGCGATGAAGCAGCTTGGTCGCGCGGGTGACGCGGTCGGCATGTTCGATCGCTATGCCAATGGATCACAGACCCCGCAGACGCGCTCCAAGGGCTTTTACTGGGCCGCACGCGCGGCACTGGCGGCGGGCAAGCGCGACATCGCGACGGGCTATTTCGAGAAGGCGGCCGCCTATAACAGCCAGTTTTACGGCATGCTCGCGACCGAAAAGCTCGGCCGTCCGCTCACCCCGCCGCCACCCGTCACGCCGCGCGCGGTCGATCAGGCAACCCGCGATGCCTTTTACGCCAGCGAACCCGTTCGAGCGGCGCGCTATCTGGGCACGATCGGCGCGCATGAAGATCAATCGCTGTTCGTCCGCCAGATAGCGCTCGCGGCGAAGAGCGACAGTGACCATGTGCTCGGCATCGAACTGTCCCGCACGCTTGGCCGCCCCGATCTGGGGGTGATGGTTGGCCGCAGCGCGCTGGTGAACGAATTGCCCGATTATGCGGCGTCGGGCTTTCCGAGCGTGAAGGTGCCAGCGGGCCAGGAAAGCGCCTGGACGATGATCCACGCGATCGCCCGGCAGGAAAGCCAGTTCGATCGTGCCGCGATCAGCCGGGTCGGCGCGCGCGGCCTCATGCAGCTGATGCCCGGTACCGCGCGCGAAACTGCGGGCAAGCTGGGCCTGTCCTATGACGGCAGCGCGCTGACGACCGATACCGATTACAATATCCAGCTCGGCTCCACCTATTTCCAGCGCATGCTCGATAATTATGGCAGCTACCCGCTGGCCGTCGCCGCCTATAATGCCGGCCCGGGCAATGTGAACAAATGGCTGAAATCAAACGGCGATCCGCGCATGGGCGGCACCGACATGATCGACTGGATCGAGGCGATCCCGCTTTCCGAAACGCGCAATTACGTGCAGCGCGTGCTGGAAAATGCGGTGGTCTATGATCTGCTCAACCCGCAGCGTGCGCGGTCACAGGGCAAGGCGCGGATCAGCTGGTATCTGGGTCGCAATCCTTCGGCCTGATTGCCGGGCGGCTATCCATGACGGCGGCATTGGCTCTAGGCTGATCCCGTGGATCATCCGAATTACATCACCCCCGCGGGCTATGCCGTGCTGCGCGCCGAATATGATCAGCTATTGGGCGAGGAGCGACCGCGGATCGTCGATGTCGTGTCCTGGGCTGCGGGCAATGGCGACCGGTCGGAAAATGGCGATTATATCTATGGCCGCAAGCGACTGCGCGAGATCGACCGGCGGCTCGGCTGGCTGTCCCGCCGGATGAAGGCCGCCAAGGTAATCGATCCCGCCGCGCAGATCGATCGCAGCCGGGTGTTTTTCGGAGCCATCGTGACGCTGGTCGATGACAATGATCGCGAGCGCACGATTACCTTGGTCGGCGACGACGAAGCCGATGCGGGGGCGGGCCTGATCGGCTGGAGCGCGCCACTGGCCCGTGCATTACGCGGTGCGGCGGTTGGTGATACCCGCCGGGTCACCCTGCCCGCCGGCACCTGCGATTATGAGGTGCTGGCGATCGCCTATCCCAGTTGAGGTTGCGACATCGCGGAAATTATGGGCTCTGCCCTAATCCGACGGGCCGACGGGCCGACGGTCAACGCCAATCGGACGCTAAGACAATATGCGAATCAACCGAACGCGAAACGTGGCGATGCCACGCACAGGCGTGCCGCTCGGATTCTTGCCGGGAGCGAACAACCGCTTTTTCACCAACGTTCCACAGACCATCTTTCGCAGGTCCTCTTCAACGCTCTCATCCACCGTTTGGCACTGATCGACCACACCAGCGACCGACACAGCAACCCGAAAGACTGCATCAATGTCCAATCGACTTCGACCGGCAATGGCCTTTAGTTCTTCAACCGATATCCAGTCGTCACGATCTTTCAATGCAACTGGAGCGAGACCACCGGGAGCAAACTGAGCGGCATCTGCGCCCCACTCCACAAGTTGGTCGGCACTACAACGCCGAAATGCTTCTATTGCCTTGTCAGCGCCGGGCAAAGGCACGACCGTCACCGCTCTAGATCTGATCGCTATCGTCACGGTGTCGGCATTTGAAAGATTGTCGAGCAACGCTGGCGAAATGCCCTCCATGCGAAAAAACGGAGTGCCGTCCGGCCGCTTTGCAACACCAGCCAAGCCATTGATTGAACGCATTGACGGCCCAAAAGTCAAAGTTGCGGGCGTCAGCGATCCAGGCCCCTTTATGTCGTTGCTTGCGATAACCAAGCGGTAGCTGTCGCTTCCAGGGGTCGTGTCAATCGATAGCAAAAAGGGTGGATCGACGTTTCGCCTGTCCAACTGGCAGCGTGCCGGATCAATTCGCAAAGACCAACGCGACGGAGCCGGAGCGGGAGTAGTCGATGTTTGGGCAAGAAGGAGCACGGCCAAAGTCGCGACAATGAACATTGCAGTCTCCCAACTCAAATATCGCAGTCAACGAGGACTTCGGCCTCTCGCCAGATAGGCGAACGACCCAGAGCCTCCATTTCTACCGCGCCTTGATGAACGCGCGGATATCGCTCGACAATTTGTCCAGATCGGCGTCGCGCACATACATCATGTGGCCCGCCCCATAATATTGGAAGGTGATCCGGTCGCTCGGCATGCCGGTGCGGTTGAGCGATAATTCGGCGCCGAAAAAGGGCGTCGCGAAATCATAATAGCCCTGGCCGACGAACACTCGCAGGCCCGCATTCTCCCGCATCGCGGTGCCGATATAGGGCGCGACGTTCACATAGACTTCGCCGTCGCGGCCATTGCCTTCCAGCCGCCAGTCCCAACGACCGACGCTGCCGATCGTCACATATTGCCGCTCGGGGGAGAATCTCAGGGTGTCGCGGATATAGCTGTTCACCGCTGCGGTGTAGCTGCCATCGATCGCGTAGAAGCTCGGATCATTATCGGGACGTTCCCCCGCGCTGTCATAATCCTTGCCGGTATAACGCGCGTCGAGCCGCCCGATCGTCAGCCCGCGATCGCGCAACAATTCCTTGTAGAAACGGCTCGATGAGACGCGCAGGTCAGCGCGCTCGAGATAGGCTTCGCTCAACCCGGTGAAATGCGCCAGCTGGCGGCGGATAGCGGCGCGCTCCTCCCCCTTCAAGCCATTGCCCTTCAGCAACGCGGTGACATAGGGCCCGATCGCGAACTGGCGGGCCTGCTCGACGAATGTCGCGACATCGGGCGCATCGGGCACCTTGCCGTGAAACTGCGCTGCCGCCGCCATCGAGGGCACAGTGACGACGTAGGCCATCTCGTTCCCCGGCGTTTCCGCTCGCATCGCGAAATCGAGAATGGTCGAAATCAGGATGATCCCGTTGAGCGACACGTCGTTATACGCGCCCTCCAGCTCGTTCACGACCGCGGCGGAACGCGTGGTGCCATAGCTTTCCCCGCCCAGATATTTCGGGCTGTTCCACCGGCCATTCTCGCCAAGCCAGAGCCGGATGAACTGCGCGATCGAGCGGGCATCCTTGGTCACGCCGTAATAATCGTTCGGATCGGTCTTCCCGAGCGCCCGGCTGAAACCCGTGCCGACCGGATCGATGAAGACGATGTCCGTCACGTCGAGCAGGCTCGCCGGGTTGTCGATCAGGCGGTACGGCGGCGCGCCGTCGTCGCGGGCATCGGACGGGATGACGACGCGCTTTGGCCCGAATGCGCCCATATGCAGCCAGACCGAGCCCGATCCGGGACCACCGTTAAACAGGAAAGTGACCGGCCGGTTCGGATCGCGCGGGCCCTCCTTTACATAGGAGGTCGAAAAGATCGCGGCGAGCGGCTTGCCGTCCTTATCCTTCAGATAGGTTTCACCGGCGACCGCCTTGTACGCGACCGTCATGCCCCCGAAAGTGCCGCTGCCGCGCGTGACCGACACGACGGGTGGGGCAATGGCGGGGTCGGCCACTTCTTTAGCGGCGGCGGGCTTGGAATCCGCCTGAGCAAACGCGGTGTCGTCCTGCACGATCATCGTCAGCGCCAACCCCAGCGCGATCATCCTTCGCATTACACCCATCCCCCGTTCGGCCAGTCAGCGACGCACCACGATGTGCTGCCACAATCCGTACCGCGGCGAAAGCGGGCGTTGCCGCCTGCACCATCCCGCAATTCTCGACCAAAGCTGCACTGTTTGCGCCGGATCGTGCGTGTTTGCTGCTGCATCCATGCTAGAGCCTGAACGGGGGGAACCACCCGGGTACGAAAAGAGTAACCGAATGAATGTGATGCGCAGGATTTTTATCAGCGGGAAGGTGCATAATGTCGGCTACCGCGCCTGGGCGATCCGCCGCGCAAGCGAGCTTCACCTGGCCGGCTGGGTCCGCAATCTGAAAGACGGTCGGGTCGAAATTCTTGCGGCGGGTGAGGAGGATGCGGTGAGCGCGCTGATCGAGGACTGCCGCACCGGATCGGAATTTTCCCGCGTCGACGCCGTCGTCGCCGAAGCGGCAACCGAACGGATGCCAAAGGGCTTTACGAAGCGCTTTACGGTGTAGCGGGCGCTGGTGCGGCGGGCGATCCTACGGAGCACGCGCCATAGCTTGCAATCGCCTTGTCGATCAGCGGACGCACCTTGGCATTGGGCAGCTTCACCAGCTTTGCAATCGGCACATCCTTGCCGATCTTTTCCGCAATCAGCAGCCCCAGATAATAGCCGAAGCGTGACGGAAATTCGCTCTTGGCCATGCGGAAGTTGAAGAATTCGGCATAATCGGGCTGCGCGGTCGATTCCATTTTCGCGCGGAGCACACACATTGCCTCGGCCAGCCGCGGCTCGACGACGGGGCGGATCGCGACGGGCATGGTCAGCAACAATTGCCGGTCAGTGGCGCCGGGATTCATCCGGTGGGTAACGTAGACCGCCAGCCCCTCGCTCCACAGCGAACACCAGAGCTGGCTGCAATCGCGAAAGAAGCGCGTGTGGTAGCTATGGAACAGTTCGTGATCGAGCAGCGGGCCGATCGTCGACTGATCATGGATACGCGCAATCATGTCCGCCCCGAATAACAAAGTGATGCGGCCTTTGATGAAGCGCGTGCCGCCATCCATCTGGTTGATCGAATGGACCAGATAGACGGGCATTTGCTGGCGATAATCGGGGAAGAATTTGCGGAAGCGCGCCTCGCCAGTGCTGTAGGCATCGGCAAAACGCTCGGTCGTGGCGGTAATGCCAGCCCGATCCTTGGGAAAGCTTTTCAGCGATGCCGCGATAATCGCATCGAACCGCGCCTGCCCCTTGCCCTTATTGTTGTAAAAACCGGGCAAAAGCGGATCAAAAACTGCGTGGAATTTCTCCACGCGCTCGGCATCGGGCACATCCACCGTTTCATCAGCGAAGCCCGCGAATTCATCGGTGAGAACGGTGAAGGGTGGCGCTGGTGGTGGCGGGGTCGTTCCAGTCGATTGCCCGGCCATCAGCGCCGCTGTGATGAAAGACCACATCCGCAATTCCGCTCCACCCGGTCCGTTTCAGACAGCGGTGTATCGCTTGCGCAACACACAATCAAGGTGCCGCGGCCATCCCCTTTAGGGGCGAACGTAACCGTCGTTTGACCCTAACGGGTCAGCTTTTTGTACGCCAACCGGGTCGGCCGATCCGCTGCGTCGCCCATGCGGCGGCGCTTGTCTTCCTCGTAGCTTTCGAAGTTCCCCTCGAACCATTCCACATGGCTGTTCCCCTCGAACGCAAGGATGTGCGTGGCGAGGCGATCAAGGAAGAAGCGGTCATGGCTGATGACCACGGCGCAACCGGCAAAACTCTCCAGCGCCTCCTCAAGCGCGCGCAGCGTTTCCACGTCGAGATCGTTGGTCGGTTCGTCGAGGAGGAGAACGTTGCCACCCTCCTTGAGCATCTTCGCCAGATGGACGCGGTTGCGTTCACCACCCGAAAGCTGGCCGACCTTTTTCTGCTGGTCCTGCCCCTTGAAGTTGAACGCGCCGACATAGGCGCGGGTGCCGACTTCCTGCTTGCCGAAGCGGAACACGTCCGACCCGTCGGAGACTTCCTCCCACACCGTCTTGTCCGGCGCGAGATCGTCGCGGCTCTGGTCGACATAACCGAGCTTCACCGTCTGGCCGACATTGATCTCGCCGGTATCGGGCTGTTCCTGCCCGGTGATGAGTTTGAACAACGTCGACTTGCCCGCGCCGTTGGGTCCGATGACGCCGACGATGCCGCCGGGGGGCAGGTTGAAGTTGAGATCCTCGAACAGCAATTTGTCGCCGTAGGCCTTGGTCAGCCCCTTGGCCTCGATCACATTGTTGCCGAGACGCTCTGGCATCTGAATGAGGATCTGCGCCTTGCCGGGGGTGCGGTTTTCCTGGGCGGCGACCAGTTCGTCGAATGCCTTGATGCGGGCCTTCGACTTGGTCTGGCGCGCCTTGGGGCTCTGGCGGATCCAGGCGAGTTCATCGGCAATCGCCTTTTGCTTGCCCTGCTCCTCGCGCTCTTCCTGCTCGAGCCGCTTGGAT
>CAZWAL010000115.1:0-8874 GCA_964631905.1 uncultured Stakelama sp. | reverse complement strand
CATCTCGGGCCGGAAGCGGCGCTGGAACGCCATGATCGCGGCCATTGGATCGGTTACGTCGTAACCGAAGCGTTCAAGTGCGAGCAGGAAGCCGCCTTGGGTCCAGTTCGGGTCCATCAAATTCTTGGTTGGGCGTGGCAGCGCGAGCCGTAACCGGGCAAGCTTGCCCCAGGGAAACAGCTCGCCGGGATCACGTTTGCGGGCGGGCGCGATGTCCGAATGGCCGACAATGTTGCCGCGCGTAATCTCGTACCGATCCTTGATCTGCATCACCAGCTGGATCACCGCTGCGATCTGCTCATCCGGGAAGGGGCGATAGCCGAATTCATGTCCCGGATTGACGATTTCGATGCCCACCGACGCGCTGTTGATGTCCGACGTGATGTCGCGCCACTTGGCAACGCCTGCGTGCCAGGCCCGTTTAGCCTCATCCACCAGGCGCAATATGGTGCCATCCTCCGCGACCACATAATGCGCCGACACTTTTGCTTCCGGATCACGCAGACGGGCGATAGCGGATTCCGCATCCTGCATGCCGGTATAGTGCAGCACGATCATCGATATTGGCAGCGCGCGGTCGTCGAAATTGGGGGACGGCGCATCGATGATTGTCATGGCGCGGGCACCTGCGCTGTTCGTATCGTGACAATCGCTACGCCCAGCATCGCCAATGCTCCCCCGATCACCATAATCGCCGTCACCGGCGTGCTGAAATACCAGGCTGCGGTAAAGACCGAAATGACGGGCGCTGCAAGCGTCAGCGGTATCACGGTGGCGACAGGATGGCGTTGTAACAGCCATGACATTGCGCCATGGGCCATCACCGTCGATCCAATGGCGGAAAAAGCGATCCAGCCCATCGTATGCAGCGGGATGTCGCGAATGCCCACAAATGCCGCCGGTTCAAACGCCCAGGCGGCGAGCCCCAGCGTAATGCTTCCCCACAGCCCGATCCAGGCATAGATTGTCAGAATGCGCACACCCACCAGGGTCCGCTGGATCAGCGATGCGATCGCCCAGAAAAGGCTGCCAAGCGCCGTGAGGCCAATGCCGAGCAGCTCATCGGCAATACCGGGATCGAACACCAGCATGCCCACCCCGGCCAATGACAGTGCAATCCCGGCCATGCGTGGCAGATGAATGCGTTCCTTAAACACAATGATCGACAGCAGCAGCGCAAATGGCACGCCGAGCTGGCCGGCAATCGCCAGCGCGCCCACGTTCGTCGCAACGGCAAGACCAAGGTTCAGCGCGAGGTAGAATGCGCCGCCCGACAAAATCCCGAGTGCGGTCAGCGCGCGCATCTTGCCGGGCACAATCCGCAACGCCGTGGCACAGACAAGCAGGACGATCAGCTGGCGCAAAAAGGCGGCCGTGGTTGGCGAGACTGCGTCGACCGATATCTTCACCGCGATGACGTTGAGCCCCCAAAGCAGGTTCATCGTCGCGACCGCGATCAGATCGGGCAATCCAAAGGAGCGTTTTTCTGCCGGTGCTGCAGGCTGCATCACTGCCGCTTGGGGCGACCGCCGGCCAAAGTAAACTGGTCAGCGGTCAGGCAGCGACCGATTCCACTCCCATCACACGCGTTGGCACCCGCTCATACAAGCCGCGATACTCCGCGCTCGGGGCAAACGCGTCGGTCTGGCCGGTCACGGTCTCCCCTGCCCCCAGCACCAGCAACCCACCCGGGCGAACAACCTCTGCCAACAAATCGAACACGCGCTTGCGCAGCGTCGGCGACAGATAAAACAGGACATTTCGACACAGAACGACGTCAAATCGGCCAGCCGGTGCTGGATCGCCCACCAGATTATGGCGACGAAACGTGATCTTGCGCACGAGTTCCGGACGCGCGAGCCAGTCCGAACCATCGGCATCGAACCATTTGATCATTTGCCGGACGGGCAGGCCACGCTGGATTTCGAATTGAGAGAACCGGGCAGCGCGCGCGCGCTGGATCGCGGCCTCTGACACATCGGTCGCCAGAATCTCGGGTTCGGGCTGACCGGTGCGTTCGAGCCGCTCGGCGAACAACATGGCGAGCGACAATGGCTCCTGTCCGTTGGAACAGGCGGCGGACCAGATGCGCAGCTTCCGAGTGGCATCTGCCTGGCGTGCCTCGATCGCCGCGACGACGGTGTCGAGCACTGTCGCATCGCGAAAAAACGAGCTTTCCTGATTGAGCAGCGCATCGACAATCATGTCGGCGATGATGCCGCTGGGATCGTCAAGCAATTCCGCCACCAGTTGGTCGAGCGTTTCGTGGTCGCGCGCCTTCAGCACCGGTTTCAGGGCGGTCTCGATGCGCCATGCCCGGTTGGCCGCAATTTGCTGCCCGGTGCGCGCCTCAAGCAAAGCCGCGAGGATCGTCATTGCGCTTGTTTGCGCGGTCGGCTGGCGGTTCACGATCATCGCACTGGCCGACGCTGCTGGGCGACCATGCGGCCGATCGCCTCGGGGGGCAGGACGGCATCGGCAATGCCGGCGCTCGCGACGGCGCCAGGCATTCCCCATACCACAGAACTGGCTTGATCCTGCACAACCACCGCGCCGCCGCTGCGATTGATTTGGCGAGCGCCGTCGACACCATCGCGCCCCATGCCGCTCAGCACGATCGCCATCGCGCGTGACCCGAACACCGTGGCTACCGTTTGAAACATGGGGTCGACCGACGGCATACAGCCAGACGTCGATCGTTCGGTGGTCAGGCGGACGGCTGCACCCTCACCAAGTCGGATACAGCGCAAATGTGCCTCTCCCGGGGCGATGATGATCCGGCCTGGCTCGATCCGCATATGATCTGTCGCGACAAGGCAGGGACGGCTCGCCAGAACGGCAACTTGCGCCGCAAAATAGGGCATGAACGATGGCGGCAAATGCTGGGTGATCAGGATCGGCAACTGGCATGATGTCGGCAGCGCGCGAAGCAACAGGCTGAGCGCATGGATGCCGCCAGTCGATGCGCCGATCGCGATGATATCGAAATCATCAGCAAGTGCGGTTGAATGAACATAGGGCGCGATCGGGCCGGGCACGCGTTCGCCGCCATCGATCAGGCGTGTCAGCTTTTCTTCCAGAATGTCGCCGAACTTGCCGACCAGATTGCCGACGCTGGGCTTCACGAGCGTATCGGCAGCCCCGAGTGTAAGCGCCTGGATCGATGCCGCCGCCCCTTCGGCACAGGATGACGACACGATAAGGACGCGAGCGCCCTGCCCCGCAACGATGATGTCTGGGAGCGCGGTAAGACCGTCGACGCCCGGCATCTCGATATCGAGCAGGATGATGTCTACTCGGTGTTTGTTCAGGAAAGTGAGGGCGGCCGTAGCATCGGCGACGGCGCCTGCGACCATGAACCGCTCGCTCGCATCGAGCATGCGGCTGATCACAGCGCGCGCCACCACGGAATCATCGACGATCAGCACCCGGGCAATGCCGGCGTCGGAAATTGTGGTAAGCGGGTTCAGGATGGCGGGCTTCACCGGCGTTGCTCCGGTCAGGCCACGCCGACGATCTGAAGTTTGCTTTCCAGCGTTTCGCGGTCGAACGGTTTCATCACATATTCGTCTGCGCCCGCTTCGATCGCGGCGCGGATATAGGCCATGCCGTTTTCGGTGGTGCAGAACACCACTTTTGGCCGGTGCGTGACGGCGCTTTCCCGCAGGGCGCGCAGAAAATCCATGCCGCCCATCACGGGCATATTCCAGTCGAGCAGAATCACATCCGGCGCCGATTTAAGGCAGCTTTCCAGCGCCTCGCGCCCGTCTCCGGCTTCGCTGACCTGAAAGTTCAGCGTCTCCAGAATGTGCCGGGCAACCTTTCGGATCACCTTTGAATCGTCGACTACCAGGCAAGTCTTCATGTTCTGGACCTCGTTGAACGCGTTACTGCACCGATGTGCACGAAAAGCGTAAGCGTAGCGTTAAGGTGGGGCGTCATGCGGCGATTGCGCTGCCCGGCTGGGCCATGGCAGGCACCAGCGCACGCAGATCGATGGCGAGGATCGGGTCGCCATCACGGTCGACAATGCCGCACCCCGCACGCGCCCAACCGCCATCGACGGCAATACCGCCTGTCAGCGCGACACGAGCAAATGGCGCAACATCTTCCAGCGCATCGACAAGCACGGCGTAATGATGACCATCGACCATCGTGATGACGGCGCGCGATGGGGGAACATCGCTTTCCGGCAACCCAAGCGCAGCGTGGGTATCGATCACCATTACCACACGGCTCCGCAGTGCCGCGAGCCCGCGCACTTCGGCGCTGGTGCGGGGCACGGGCGTTATCTCTGTGATATCGACCACCGAATCAACCTGATCGGAATTGATGGCAACAGTTCGGCCGGCGATCCGGGCGATCAGGAACAGCTCGCTCATTGTCCTCCTCCGGCGACGGCAAACCCGCCGTTTCGATTAAGTGCTAACGCTGACAGCAACGCGTCTCGATCATAGCGGTAGATACTGTCGCTACGGCTCTGGTCGCTGTGCGGATCCGCCCGCAACCGGACCACCGGCGCGTTGCCATGCGCAACTTCGTCGTCACCTTCCATTGCGAGCGTCACTGCCGCGCGTTCCCCCGGCGCAATGCTCGTCACCACCTTGTAGCCAGCGCCTTCAAGCACGGGGCGCAGGAATGTTTCCATCCACGGTGCTTCCTGGCCGCTCAACAGGCAAACTGGCTGAGTCTTGGTATGGCTGCCGGGATCGGCATGGGTTGCAAATAGCCAATGAATATCGAGCATTTCGACCTGCTCGCCTTCGATCGATACCACCCCTGCAATCGGACCGGCGATGCGAGAAGGCACCATCGCCTCAGTTATCGCGACAATGTCGAGTGCTTCGGCGATGGCGTAGCCGATTTCGGTCTGGCCATCGGCAAGGCGAAGAACTGCAATGTCCGTCCGTTCGGCGATTCGGTCGGCCGCGCCGTCAACGCCTGCAAGTGGCAGGATCATCCCATCGATCGACAGTCGTAATTGGCCGGCAGACAGGCGGACGGCCAGGGCGTCGGCGAGTTCGACCCGGTCGATAATGTCGAGCGATACCGCGCGGCGCTTGCCATCGAGATCGAGGAACAGCAGCGCGCATTGCGGCGGGGCATCATGCTCATCGCCAACAGCGTCATCGACATCCTTTGCCGTTGCGCGGGCGAAATGCAGGCCGGCATTCGCCGCGATGCCGGCGCAATCGAGCAGCAGCATCGGCCGACCGCTATCGGGCAGCGTCTGGCCGGCATAGAGCCCGGTTGAAATAACGGCCGGAGGTGCCGGTTTGATCACAAGCTCTTCGGTATCCAATACCTCATCGACCGCCAATGCGAAGCTGCCACCCGCAACGCTGACGATCGCCATCATCTTGATGTCGGCGGGAATATCGCGAAGACCGAGGATACTGCACAGCGGCACCAGCGGCAGGCGGCGGTCGCGTACCGTCGCAACCGGGGTATCACCCAGCATGTCGACCCGCACGGCATCGCCGCGAACCGTCACGATTTCTTCGATCGACTGACGCGATACCGCGAAGCGTTGCCCTGCTGCGCCGACGACGATCGTGGAAATGATCGATAGTGTCAGCGGCACGTGAATCGCGATGTGCAGTCCCTTGCCGGGATAGTTGGTCAGCTCGACCCGCCCACCGATTTGCTCGATATTGGCGCGCACCACGTCCATGCCGACACCGCGCCCCGATATCGCTGTAACCTCGTTTTTGCTCGACAGGCCGGGTTCGAACACCAGATCAAGCTGTGCCCGCGGCGATAGGGCGCGCAATTCGGCTTCGGTGCGTTGGCCAGTGGCCGCCATTTTGGTGATGAGCCGGTCGACGTCGATGCCGCGCCCGTCGTCAATCACTTCGATAATGATCTGGTTGCCGGATTGGCGCGCAGCGACCGTCAGTCGACCATTTTCGCGCTTATGGGCGGCAACCCGTTCAGCAGGGGCTTCGAGCCCATGATCGACTGCGTTACGGATGATGTGGACCAGCGGATCACGCATCATCTCGATCATCTCACGGTCGAGTTCGACGTCCGATCCTTCGACGTGAAGCGTCACGCTTTTGCCGAGTTCGGCAGCGGTGTCGCGCACCATCCGTGGTAACGCCGAAAACAACGCTTCGATTTTCTGCATGCGAGTGCGGGTGATGGTATCGCGCATTTCGGCGACTGTATGCGACAGACGGTCAAGCGCTGCCTCGATCGCCGGATCAACGGTTTCGTCGCGCAGCCGCCGCGCAAGTTCGTTGCGGGCCAGCACCATGTCAGACATGCCGCTCATCATCATGTCCAGCAGGTCAACGCTCAGCCGCACGCTACGCGTGGCGGCGCGCTGGATCAGGGGCGCCGATGCTGCCGGACTGCTCGCTTCCGCTCCCTTGTCGAGCGCGGCGATCAGCAAATCCTCGCCGGAATCGTCAAGCGCTGCGCCAACGTCAATCGCTTCGATGATCTCACCGATCCGGTCGACGATCGCGAGAACGGCGTTCACCAGCCCGGTATCCGGCACCCGCTCCCCAGACCGGACGGCGGCGAGCACATCTTCGGCGGCGTGACTGAGCCGGCTGAGGCGCGGCAGGTCAAGAAAGCCGCAGCTGCCCTTCACCGTATGGACGAAACGGAAAATCGCATCGAGCCGGTTTCGGTCCGACGGATTTGCTTCCCACATCACGATTTCCCCGGAAAGCGCCTCCAGCGTTTCCCGGGTTTCGGCGATGAATTCTTGTAGCAAGTCGTCCATGTGTCCCCGATATGCCTGATGCGGCAGGGGCAATTCATGACGACAAGCGGTTAAATTGCGGTTTACCCCGCGCGAAAAGCCGCACCGAACAGAAGCACAGGCGCATCGGGGTCAGACACCTGCACTTCACCGCCGCCTTCAACGACCAGCGCGTGAACGAGATAAGCCGCGGCTGCGCGCGGAGTGATGACGACACCGTCCCCCGCGCCCATCAACGCCGTTCGCAGTTCGCTATCGAGCACAATGCGCGGCCCATCGCCCCGCACGACAATCTCGACCGTGCCGTCGACGACTTCGGCACCGATATCGAGCTGACCGCCCCGGATCAGCGCGTCGCCGGCGATCAGCGCAAGGTTGAGCAGCACCTTGATTGCGGGTTTTGGCAGCACGGCATCCTCGACCAGCCAGCCAAGCTTTACGCGGTGATTGTCTCCGAACAGCCCCTCAATCGCGGCGCGCGCCTCACGCGAGTCCACCGTTTCGCCAAAACCGCCCGCCGCGCCAAACGCCAGCCGGAAGAATTTAAGCTTGTTCGCGGATGCACGCGCGCTCTCGCCGAGCAGTTCGAGGCATCGGTTGCGCATTTCCGGATCATGCTCGTCCGCGAGCAGTTCAAGACCATTGTTCAGCGCACCCACGGGACTGAGCAGGTCATGACACAGGCGCGAGCATAACAGGCTGGCGAAATCGACCGGGCTGATCGTCATGTAAGGGGGGGCTCCAGGCGGCAGATAATGGTTTGGCCCCTCATGACGAAGCACGCGGGGCGGCGCAAGGCGCGGCGACATGAAGCGGAACAGGTTCAAAGCTTTCCAGCCACGCTCCACCGTCAACGGCGCGCCACAGTTTAAGCATGTCGCTGGCGATGATCAGCCACAGCATCCCATCACTTGCAGCAGCATCGGCATCCCGAACGGACGGGTCAGCACGGCCAGTCGGGTGCGAATGAAAATGGCCGATCAGCCGGGGCCCACCGTCGCGCATTGCCCGGTGCGCTGCAAACAGGGCCCTGGGATCGATCTCGAATGTCGTGGACGGATCACCTGCGATGTTGTCGCATAGAATAGCGTCATCGATGCTGGCTTCCGTCCCGAACAGCAGTCCGCAGATCTCACGCCGTGGCGATGCGGCCGCGATTGCGCGCAATCGATCGTGCAGCCCGCTTGCAATTCCAACAACGCTTTCCATATCGCCATGGCATGGACCGGGGGGCTGAAATTATTCAAGTGCGGATTGCAGGCGTCGCCAATGGCCTTCGCCTCGACCGGGCGCTTGCCGATGCCGCCCCCACGCTGTCGCGTGAGCGGTTGAAGGCGTTGATCACGGGCGGCAACGTGGCGGATGAAGCGGGCCACGCCGCGCGGGATCCGTCGCGCAAGGCAGTCGCTGGTCAGCTTTTCAATGTCACCCTTCCCGCGCCCACCCCGCTCGATAACGAGGCGCAGGACATCGCGCTGAATGTCGTGTTCGAGGATGAGCACCTGATCGTGATCGACAAGCCTGCCGGGCTGGTCGTTCATCCGGCGGCAGGCAATCTCGACGGGACGCTCGTCAATGCGCTGCTGCATCATTGCGCAGGCCAGCTTTCGGGCATTGGAGGGGTCGCGCGACCGGGGATCGTCCACCGGATCGACAAGGATACGTCAGGACTGATGGTCGCCGCGAAATCGGACGCGGCGCATCTGGGGCTTGCCGCGCAGTTCGCGGCGCATTCGATCGATCGTCGCTACAAGGCGATCGTCGGCGGGGTGCCGCGACCAGCGGAAGGCACGATCAACGCCCCGCTCGCCCGGTCGCCGTCGAACCGCAAGAAAATCGCGATCGTGCAGGGTGGCAAGCATGCCATCACGCATTACCGCATGATCCGCGCATTGAAGGGCGCGGCGCTGGTCGAATGTCGGCTGGAGACGGGGCGTACCCACCAGGTACGCGTCCATATGGCCTCGATTAGTCACGCGTTGCTGGGTGATCCGGTTTACGGTGGAACAAAGCACGTGCATCGGGCGCTACTGGAGTCGATGGGATTTCGTCGACAGGCCCTGCACGCGGCGCGGTTGGGCTTCGTTCATCCCATCAAAAGTAACGCTTTATCGTTCGATAGCGAAATGCCTGCGGATATGCAGCAACTGTTCGATACA
>CAZWAL010000114.1:0-8904 GCA_964631905.1 uncultured Stakelama sp. | reverse complement strand
GCTCATCCGCCAACTGCGGCAACTGATCCGCCGATAACTTACGGATGTCGGATGGAAGGTTGATCTTGTCCAAAAGTGGGGTGTTGGGCACAGACATGCGGTAATGAATCCCTTGTTCAAGCGGCCTTCCTAATCGATTGGTTCGCAAAGGTGAACAGGTGGATTGCCCGAGCCTCGGGTGAGCCAGCGTCACAAAAAGGTGCCCAACCGATCATGCCTGCCACCCCTGCCTGGCCCCCGCAGTCCACACCCCGCCTGTTCGTCGACCCGCCAATCGTGCCCGGCGCGGTCCGGATTGAGGGTCCGCAGGCGCATTATCTGATCGCGGTGATGCGCTTGAAACAGGGTGACCCGGTCAAGCTGTTCGACGGCGTAAGCGGTGAGTGGCTCGGCACGGCGGCATCGATTGGCAAGCGCGACCTGACGCTGGAGGTGACCGAGCTGCTTCGTCCGCGCGAGGCTGTACCTGATCTGTGGCTATGCGCTGCGCCCCTCAAAAAAGGACGGATCGACTGGCTAATGGAAAAGGCGTGCGAGCTGGGCGTCGACCGGGTGGTCCCTGTTCTAACGCGGCGCACCGTGGTCGACCGGCTGAATCTCGATCGGTTGCGCGCCCACATGATCGAGGCCGCCGAGCAATGCGGGCGCACGGCGGTGCCGACACTCGATGAGCCGGTGAAGCTACCGGCGCTGCTGCGCGACTGGTCGGCAGAGCGCGCACTGTTCTTCGCCGACGAAGCAGGCGGCCTGCCTGCGTTCGAGGCGATGCGCGCGCAGCCCGGCGCGGCGGCGATCCTGATCGGCCCCGAAGGCGGTTTCGATGATGAAGAGCGCGCTGCGATTCGCGCGCTGCCGGGTGCGGTCGGCATCAGCCTTGGCCCCCGCATCCTGCGTGCCGATACGGCGGCTGCGGCCGCCATCAGCCTGTGGATGGCGGTTGCGGGGGATTGGCGGGCACCCCACTAGCGCTGCCCCCCGGCCAGCGCTAAAGGCGCAATCCATGAGCACGAAGACCGTTTCAAAAAGCAACGCGGCGGTCATCGAACACCGCGACCAGTTGATCGCCAGCTTCGCGAAAGGCGAAAAACCGCCCGAACGCTGGCGGATCGGTACCGAGCACGAAAAATTCGTCTACGCGCTAAACGATCACCGTGCGCCATCCTATGACGAACCCGGCGGTATCCGCGACCTGTTGATGGCCCTCACCGAATTCGGTTGGGAACCGGTGATGGAAGGCGGCAACGTCATCGCGCTGAGCGGCACTGACGGCAGCGTCAGCCTGGAACCAGCCGGACAGTTCGAACTCTCCGGCGCGCCGCTCGACAATCTCCACCAGACCTGCGGCGAAACCGGGCGGCATCTGGAACAGGTGCTGAAGCTCGGCGAGCGGTTCGGGATTGGTTTTCTGGGGCTGGGCATGTGGCCCGATAAAACCCGTGCCGAGCTGCCGATCATGCCCAAGGGCCGCTATGCCATCATGCTGCGCCACATGCCCCGCGTCGGCAGCATGGGGCTCGATATGATGCTGCGCACCTGTACCATTCAGGTTAATCTGGATTACCAGACTGAAGCCGATATGGTGAAGAAATTCCGGGTCGGCCTGGCGCTTCAGCCACTCGCGACTGCCTTGTTTGCCAATTCGCCCTTCACCGAGGGCAAGCCCAACGGGATGCTGTCGTACCGCAGCCATATCTGGTCCGATACCGATCCGGCGCGCACGGGGATGCTGCCCTTCGTCTTCGAGGATGGCTTTGGCTATGAACGCTACGCCGATTACGCGCTCGATGTGCCGATGTACTTCGTCTACCGCGACGGCAACTATATCGACGCGGCGGGCCTCAGTTTTCGGGATTTTCTGAAGGGCGAACTCTCCGTCCTGCCCGGCGAACTGCCGACCACCGACGACTGGAACGATCATCTGTCGACCGCTTTTCCCGAAGTACGGCTGAAGAGTTTTCTCGAGATGCGCGGCGCCGATGGTGGGCCGTGGAGCCGCATCTGCGCACTACCGGCCTTCTGGGTCGGCTTGCTGTACGATCAGGGTGCGCTCGACGCGGCCTGGGATCTCGTCAAAGGCTGGTCGATGGAGGAGCGCGAGCTGCTTCGCTCTTCGGTCCCGAAGCTTGCGCTCGATGCACCGCTTCCCGGCGGTGGCACTTTGCGCAAGATCGCCGGCCAGGTGCTCGATATATCACATAGCGGCTTATCGGCCCGTGCGCGGCTCGATGCCGGCGGCAGCAACGAAACCGGCTTCCTCGATCCGCTGCGCGAGATCGTGCGTACCGGCAAGGTGCCAGCGCAAGTACTGCTGGATCGCTATCACGGCGACTGGAACGGCGATGTCAGCCGGATTTACGAGGAAATGCGGTTCTGATCGGCGCGCCGGTTCAGGTTACCCGGATCGACAGCCACAGGACGGACAACAAGCCAATACCGCCAACTAATGTGGTGGTAATGCCAGTGCCGCGACTGCGCAGCCAGCCGCTCGCCATGATCCCGCCGAGCAGGCTTACAATTCCGAGCAGGAAAGTGATATTCATCAGCAGCATCGTCCCCTGCAAATAGGAACGATTGGCGATATCTCGCGTCGCACCTGGCAACAGGCCAACACTCAGAAACGTGGCCGCGAGAGCGGAAACGATAAAGCAGACTGCCGCCGTCACGAAAGCACCGATTGTGACCTCGATTAGACGTGATCGCGGCGCAGCTAAGATCAGCAGCCCCAAAAAGGCAACGGCCACGCCGCCGAAAAACGCACTGATCGAACCGAGCTGCGTGGCAAAGGCACTCATCGCGACAAATCGTTCTGCTTGCACGCCGCCCCCAGGAAGTCCGTCGGCTGCAGGGTAAGTGGCGCGGCGATGCTGCGCAAGCAATCAGGCGGCTGACTTCTTCCCTGTGAGCCATGCAACGAATTTCGGTACCGGGCCGTTCCTATCCATCCAGGCTGAATAAGCCTGATAATCGGGATCGGCGCCCAGATGCTTTTCCTCGGTCTTGGCGCGCCAGTAATAGACGCCTGCGACCAGCCCCATCAGAATCGTCGCGCGCGCGGCATCGGCGAGTGAACCCGTGCTGAGCACGGGGATCGTCGCGATCCACCAGAACAGGTTTTTCGAAAGATAAGCGGGGTGGCGCGACCAGGCATAGGGCCCGTGCGTGAGGATGCCGCGGTGCGTGAGGTTAGAGAACCGAATGCCGAACGCGATGGTCGCCCAGGCGTAAATCGCGGTCAGCGCGACCAGCACGACCCCGGTGATCGCCAGCAGCACCGGCTGCCCGGCAAACCAGTGTGTCCAGTCGGACGTGCCGGGATGATAATCGAGCGGTCCACCATTGCCCATCAGCGTGAACGGCGGATAGCAGATGAGTGCTGCCGTCCAGGCCTGAGCATGGGGATTGGCGCTGCGAATATGCGCGTCGAGCGGGCGCATCGTCAGCACATAGCCGACGGTCGCAAAGGCAACGTCGATCACGAACATGAAGGTGATCAGCCAGTTCGCAAGTGCGACCGGATTGCCCAGCACGACGCTCCAGTCGGCGCGGATAAACTCGCCATAGCCCCCCGGCACGATTGCCAGCATGAAGGCGAGGAAGAACGCCTTGACCCCCCAGCTGCGCAAATGCGCATAGATCGCCTCGGGATCGACGGTGCCGGTGCCCATCAGCCAGGTGCCGAGTGCCCAGGCGCCGTCGCGCGGCTCGACCATCTTGCGATCGAGCCAGATCACATAGGGAATCGATGCGACGAACAGCAGCGGCGCAACGCCGCCGAAAACCCACATGGAAAAGGGATAATTACCCCATTGGTTCGTCCAGTAGAAGCGGAACGTACCATAAATCAGCGCAATCCCCGCCCAGGTCGCCCATAAACCGGCCAGCTTGGTGAGGCTGATGTCGATGGTGTCGCGCCACGGCGTCTGGCGGGTCCAGTCGATCCCCGTGCTGGCGCGCAAATGCACTTTGTCCACCAGCACAGACCACAGGATCATCGGCACCCCGCATGCAGCGACATTGACCAGCGCGGCATGCGATCCGTCGAAATGGAAATAGCGTGCAATCGCCACCCAGGTAATCAGCCCGGCGAGCCCGGCCATTCCCACACCGGTGCTGACCGCAGAGATCGGGCGCGGATCAGGCGCATTGCTGGCCGCGCGGGCAAGGGCAGGATCATGCAACATTGCCGCCACCGATAGCGCGCGAATGGTAAGCAAGCCGTGAAGCACGCGCGCCAACGGGTGCCTTTTGCGACAGTCGGGCGTTATGGGGTTCGCAAATTCTGTCCAAGACACCCAAAGGATTACCGATGACGACCTTTGTAATGGCCATCGCCGCGCTGCTGGCCGCACCAGCGCCCGCGACAACGATCCTGCCCGGCACCTGGGCCAACCCGTCAAAAAGCGTCCACGTTGCGTTCAAGCGCTGCGGCCAGGCAATGTGCGGCACGATCGTGTGGGCGAACGACAAGGCAAAAGCCGATGCCGCGCGTGGCGGCACGAACAAGCTTATCGGCGCGGTGCTCTTCGAAAAATTCGTGGTGGAAACACCACGGCGCTGGCGCGGCGCGGTGTTCATTCCCGACATCGGCCAGCGCGTTTCGGGCACGATCACCCAGGAAAATGCCAAAACGATCATCGGCGAAGGCTGCCTGATTGCGGGGCTGGGCTGCAAATCGCAGCGCTGGTCACGGATCAAATAACGCCCGCCTCGCCGCGCCCGCGCACGCCCCCTTCCCGCCCGTCATTTTGCTGCTAGACCTTGTGGCATAATGATGTGCACGGGGAGTTTGCTGGTGAGGTATCGGGTGATTGCGGCTGTGGCCGTATTGTTGGCGTCGACATCGGCGATGGCGCAAACCGCCACTCCCACGCCCACCCCTGCCGCCGATCCCGCCAAACCCGCCAAGCCGAAATGGGACGTCAACGCCCCCCCCGGCATGACGACGAGGCAAGTGCCGATCGACGTCACCGAAGGCAGCTGGATGAACGTCGACGTCTCGCCTGACGGCAAGATGATAGCGTTCGATCTGCTGGGTGATATCTATACGATGCCGATCGCCGGCGGCACGCCAACGCGGATCGCCGACGGCCTTGCCTATGAACAGCAACCGCGTTTCTCACCCGATGGCAAGCGGATCGCGTTCGTTTCCGACCGGGCGGGGGGCGACAATATCTGGCTGATGAATGTCGACGGATCGGACAAGCGTCAGCTGTCGAAGGAAGATTTCCGCCTGCTCAACCAGCCGAGCTGGAGCCCCGACGGGCGCTTCATCACCGCCAAGAAGCATTTCACGACCCAGCGTTCGCTCGGCACCGGTGAAGTGTGGCTGTATCATGTGTCGGGTGGCGGCGGCGTTCAGCTCGTCAAGCGCGCGAGCGAGCAGTTGCAGAAGGAACTGGGCGAACCGATCTTCGCACCCGACGGCAAGGGTATCTACTACACCCGGAACGTCACGCCCGGGCCGATCTTCGAATATGCGCAAAACTCGAATACCGATCTGTTCCATATCGAACGTTACGACCTTGATAGCGGCGAGGTGACGACGGTCGCGAGCGGGGTTGGCGGTTCCGTGCGCCCCACCCCCTCGCCCGATGGCAAATATCTCGCCTTCGTCCGGCGTGAGCGGGCCAAATCGAAGCTCTATGTGAAAGATCTTGCCTCCGGTCAGGAACGCAAGATTTATGACATGCTCGATCAGGATGTGCAGGAAACTTGGGCGGTCACCGGCGTCTATCCAAACATGGCCTGGACGCCCGACAGCAAGACGTTGTTGTTCTGGGCGGGCGGCAAGATCCGCCGGGTGGACGCAGACGGGGCGGGCGCGGCGGAGATTCCGTTCCGGGTCAACGATACCCGAGTCGTCATCGACGCGATGCACCCGGTGGTCGATGTGGCGCCGGCGAGCTTCACCACCAAGATGCCGCGCTGGGCGCAGGTGTCACCCGATGGCAAATCGGTCGTCTATGAAACGCTCGGCAAGCTCTGGGTAAAGCCGATGGCGGGCGGCGCAGCGCGGCGGCTGACTAGCGACAAGAGCGACGGGTTCGAATTGTGGCCGAGCTGGTCGCGTGACGGCCGGACGATCGCGTTCGTTGGCTGGAGTGACGCGAAGCTCGGCACGATCCGCACGGTGGCGGCAGCGGGCGGGGCAGCGCGCGACGTGACCACACAGCCCGGCCATTATGCCCGCCCGCGCTTTTCCCCCAGCGGCAAGACGATCGTGTTCGAACGCGGCGGTGGCGGCGGGCTGACCGACGATCGCTGGGGCGAAAACCCTGGCATATACCGGGTCGCGGCCAGCGGCGGCACCGCAATGCTCGTCAGCAAAAGCGGCAGCTCCCCGCAATTCGGCGCGTCCGACGACCGCGTTTTCATGATCGGCAGCGACAAGGGCAAGCGCCAGCTGGTCAGCACCGATCTGTCGGGTGAGGCCAAGCGCGTTCACACCACGGGCGAGCTGGTGAACGACTATATCGTCTCGCCCGATGGCGCGTTTGTTGCGTTCCGCCAGAACTATCAGGCATTCGTCATGCCACTGATGCCCGGCACGCAGGATGTGGCGGCCGACCAGAAGGGCAGCGCCCTGCCCGTCACCCGCGTGAGCGGCGACGGCGCGGAGTTTATCCATTGGTCGAACGGCGGCAAGCAGGTGCATTGGAGCCTGGGCGCGACGTTGTTCACCGCCGAAACCGCCCAGCTGTTTGCCACCGCGCCGCCAGGGGCCGATGCCCCGAAATTCAAGGCGCCCACCACCGGTGTGTCGCTGGCGATGGACATCACCGCCGCCAAGCCGACCGGCGTCGTCGCGCTCACCGGGGCGCGGATCGTGACGATGGCCGACAAGGCGGGCGGGATCATCGACAATGGCGTGATCGTCATCAACGGTGACCGGATTACCGCGATCGGCAGGGCGGGTTCGTTGACGATACCGGCGGGGGCGAAAACGATCGATGTCGCGGGTAAGACGATCATCCCCGGGCTGGTCGATGCCCATGCGCACGGGCCGCAGGGCGATGATGAGCTGATCCCGCAGCAGAACTGGTCGGCGATCGCCAATCTGGCGTTCGGCACCACGACGATCCACGATCCCTCGTCCCGCGCCGCCGAAATCTTCGTGGCGTCCGAAATGCAGCGCGCGGGCAAGATCCTTGCCCCACGCATCTTTTCCACCGGCGAGATCATTTATGGCGCGAAATCGCCCGAGGTGTTCGCCGATATCAGCACCTACGAGGATGCGCTCGCCAATGTCCGCCGCCTGAAGGCACAGGGGGCGCATTCGGTGAAAAACTATAACCAGCCACGCCGCGAACAACGCCAGATGGTCGTGAAGGCCGCGCAAGCCGAGGGGATGGAAGTCGTTCCCGAGGGCGGCTCGCTCTACACGATGGATTTGAGCCTGATCCAGGACGGCAACTCCACCGTCGAGCATAATGTGCCGCTGGATGTGTTCTACGCCGATCTCGTCAGCCTGTGGACGCAGACCAAGACCAACTACACCCCGACTCTGGTCGTCACTTATGGGGGCCCGGCGGGCGACCCCTATTGGCGGGCGCATACCGATGTGTGGAAGCACCCGCTGCTCGCCAAGCACGTGCCGCCCGGCCTGCTCGCCGCACAGAATGTCCGCCGCGTCCTCGCGCCTGAGGAGGATTATGTCGACGCCGCCAGTGCCCGCGAAGCCAAGAAGCTCGCCGACAAGGGCATTCAGGTGTCGATCGGCGCGCATGGCCAGCAGGCGGGTCTGGGATCGCATTGGGAGATGTGGTCGTTCGTGCGCGGCGGATGGAGCCCCGTCGAGGCGCTGGCAGCCGGCACGATCATGTCCGCCACCTCGCTTGGCTATGCCAAGGATATCGGCTCACTCGAAGTCGGCAAGCTCGCCGATCTGGTCGTGCTCGATGCCGATCCCACGGTCGATATCCGCAACACCGAAAAGATCAGCCGGGTGATGCTCGGCGGGCGGCTCTATGATCCAGCGACGATGAACGAGGTCGAGACCGGTACGGCCAAGCGCGCGCCCTATTGGTGGGAAAATGGCGGCAACCCGAGCGCTGGCAGCCAGATGGTGACCAGTTATGGGCATGGTGACTGATCGCAGGACATCAAAGCACACAGGCGGTTGACCGTCGCCCCGTCTGTGTGGCAGTCGCTCGGCGGTTCGCGGGTATAGTACAATGGTAGTACAGCAGCCTTCCAAGCTGAATACACGGGTTCGATTCCCGTTACCCGCTCCACCTTTCCGATCTGGATGGACCCCATGACCGCATCGACCCTGGCCGAGGCGAAGGCGCAGATCATTGCCGCCGGGCGCTGGCTTGATGGCAAGGGCTGGGCGCCTGCCACTGCGGGCAACTATTCAATGCGGATCGCCGATGGTCGCTTTGCGATCACCGTGTCGGGCTGGCACAAGGGGCGGCTGACCGATTTCGGGGTGATGACGGTGGATGCCGAGGGCAAGTCGCTCGACGGCAAGAAGCCCTCCGCCGAAACCGCGCTCCACATGGCACTTTATGCACGCTTTCCAGAGGTGAATGCGGTGCTGCACAGCCATTCGCCCGAGGCGGTCGGTATGAGCCGCGCGTACCGCAAGGCAACGCATTACAAGCTGGCCGGGCACGAGATGTTGAAAGTGCTGCCCGGATTTACGACGCACGAGGACGTTTTTGCGCTGCCGATCGTCGACAACAGTCAGGACATGGCCGACATCCTGACCGCGCTTGAGCCCGCGATGCTGGCCGAATCGCCCCCGCCAGCCTATCTTATCCGCGGGCACGGCCTGTATGGCTGGGGCCGCGACATGGCAGAAGCCGAACGCGTGATCGAAGGCGTCGAATGGATGATCGCTGCCGAACTCGCCGAGGCGCGTTTCCGGGAGAGCATGCGATGAGCCGGTTGCAGATTTTC
>CAZWAL010000113.1:0-8980 GCA_964631905.1 uncultured Stakelama sp. | reverse complement strand
GAAGGCGAAGCTGGTCGGCGGCGATGATGTCGCTCATGGGGTGCGGTAACTCCGGAGAAAATAGGTGAGCGCGGTCGTCTAGGCGATCACGCCCGTGCGCTCAACTACCCGTTCGCCCCAACCCGGTCAGTTCGCGGGAAAAGCCCGGTGCTGGCCGCCCTGCTTCACCGTCTTGCCGCCGTGCATCACGAAATCGACCGTTTCCAGCCGGGTGACATCGGCGAGCGGATCGCCTGCCACCGCGATGATGTCCGCCACCTTGCCGGGCTCGATCGAGCCGAGCTGGTCCTTGCGGCCGAGCGCGTCCGCCGCATCAATCGTCGCGGCACGAATCGCCGCCGCGGGCGTCATCCCGGCGCCGACCATCAGCGCGAATTCGCGGGCGTTCTCGCCGTGTTTCGACACGCCGGTATCGGTGCCGAAGGCAACCTTTACGCCCGCCGCAAAGGCCTTGGCATGACTTACCCTGGCTGCCGCCGCTGCGGCTTCGGCCTTGGGGATGGTGGCGGGTGGCAGTGCGCCAGCGCGGCCCTGTGCCAGCGCTGCGACGGGGGCGAGCATCGTCGGCACCAGCCAGGTGCCGCGCGCCTTGAACAGCTTGATCGTCGCGTCATCGAGGAAGGTGCCGTGATCGATCGTGTCGACGCCTGCCTCGATCGCCGCCGCCGTGCCCTCGGCGGCATGGCTGTGTGCCGCGACCTTGCGGCCAAAGCTGTGCGCGGTATCGATGATCGCCTTCATCTCCTCGGGCGTCATCTGCCGCCCGAGACCACCGGCGACGTTGGAAAGCACGCCGCCGGTTGCGGCAAATTTGATCACCTGCGCGCCAAGCCCGATCTGCGCGCGGACGGCGCGGCGACAATCATCGGGGCCGTCACAGACGTTGATCTGGTGCGCATGGACGGCATCGGCAAATTCCTCGCCAAGGCCATTGCCGCCATCGCCGTGCCCGCCGGTGACGGACACCATCGTGCCCGCATTCACGATCGTCGGCCCTTCGATCTCGCCCGCCGCGATGCCGTCCCGCAGCGCACGGATGCCGCGCGGATCACCGCCGAGATCGCGCACCGTGGTGAACCCGGCGAGCAGATCGGCGCGCGCATTCTTCTGCGCTTCCACCATGTCGTCGAACCGGTCGCGCGTCAGTTCGCCGAGTCGCGCCTTCAGCGGATCCCCGGCGATACCCCAAAGGTGAACGTGCATGTCGATCAGTCCGGGCAAGACGAACCGGTCCTTCAGGTCGATTAGCGTGGCACCGGCTTCGGGCGCGACAAAGCCGTCGCGAACCTCCACCACCTTGCCGTCGCGGATGATGACGGTGGCGCTGTCGCGGGGGGGTTGGCCCGGCCGGTCGAGCAGCTTGCCGGCATGGATATAGGTGGTTTTTGGAGCGGGGGCGGTTTGGGCCAATGCGCCCGTCGCTGCGAACGCCAACATGCAGGTCGCCGCAAGTAATTTAATCATCATGATGTCCCCTCCCGTTATGCCGAACTTGTTCCGGCATCCACCGTGGCGTTTGCGCCATCGTCGTTTCTTTTGCGGTACGGTGGGCCCCGGGACAAGCCCGGGGTGACGATAAGGTGCTAGGTAGCGTTTTTTGCGACGCTTTCGTTCATGCGCGCTAATTGTTCTGCGGTCGCCTCAGTCTGATGCACCGCCTTCCAGTCGGCATAGGGCATGCCGTAGACCGCCTCGCGCCCGGCCGCCTTGTCGAGTGCGCCGTCGCTCGCCTCTGCCACCCAGTCGCCCAGGCAATTGCGGCAAAACCCCGCCAGCCCCATTAATTCGACATTCTGCGCATCGGTGCGGTGGCGCAGATGCATCACCAATCGACGAAATGCAGCAGCGGCAATGGTATCGTCCAGGTCCTCGATCGTCCGCATACGAATACTCCTCGGTTGATCCTGTGCAGATAGGGGTTAGAGGCGAGACCGGCAAAGCCTTAAGGAAAGCTAGAGATGAGCAAGGCAACAAGCCCGCGATTGCGCAAGGTCCGCGTGCTGGCCACGCTGGGGCCGGCCAGCAGCACGCCCGAGATGATCGAAGCGCTGTTCATGGCGGGTGCAGACGCTTTCCGCATCAACATGAGCCATGGCGATCAGGACTCCAAAATTCCGCTGATCGAGGCGATCCGCAAGCTGGAAAAGCGCACCGGGCGACCCACGACGATTCTCGCCGATTTGCAGGGGCCAAAACTGCGCATCGGTAAATTTGCCGAAGGCAAGGTGACGCTTGCGACCGGACAGGCATTCCGGCTCGACCGTGATCCGGCACCGGGCGACGAAAGCCGGGTCGAGCTGCCGCACCGCGAAATCTTCATCGCGATCGAAACCGGCGCGCGGTTGCTGCTCGACGATGGCAAGCTGGTACTGCGCGTGACCGATCACGGCGACGACTGGATCGAGACCAAGGTCGTCGTCGGCGGGGCGTTGTCGAACAGCAAGGGACTGAATGTGCCCGATGTCGTGGTGCCAATGGCGGCGCTGACCGACAAGGATCGCCGCGATCTGGCCTTCGCGCTCGACCAGAAGGTCGACTGGATCGCGCTGTCGTTCGTCCAGCGGCCGGAAGATTTGAGCGAAGCGCGGTTGCTGATCCAGGGTCGTGCGGCACTCCTCGCCAAGATCGAAAAACCATCGGCGATCGACCGGCTGGAGGAGATTGTCGAGCAGTGTGACGGGGTAATGGTCGCGCGCGGCGATCTGGGCGTCGAGCTGCCGCCCGAATCGGTGCCGCCGCTGCAAAAGCGCATTGTTGAGGTATCGCGGCGGCTGGGTCGACCGGTGGTGGTGGCGACGCAGATGCTCGAATCGATGATCACCGCCCCCTCACCCACCCGCGCCGAAGTGTCCGACGTAGCGACGGCCGTTTATGACGGAGCAGACGCGATCATGCTGTCGGCGGAAAGCGCGGCGGGCGCCTGGCCGATCGAATCGGTCGCGATGATGAACGCGATTGCCGAGGCCGTCGAACGCGACCCGATGTATGGCGAACGCGTCCACTTCACGATCACCCGCCCTGATCCGACCACCGCCGACGCGCTGGCGGAGGCCGCCACGACGATCACCAAAACCGCGGGCGCATCGGCGATTATCTGTTTTACGATTTCAGGATCGACCGCGCGGCGCATTGCGCGCGAGCGGCCATCGGTGCCGATTCTCGTGCTGACCCCGAATCCGGAAACTGCGCGGCGGATGGGCTTGTTATGGGGCACCCATGCCGTCCACACCCGCGATGTGGTGTCGTTCGAAGATATGGTCGCCAAGGCCAAGCGGATGGCATTGCGCCATCACCTCGCCAAGGCAGGCGACCGCGTGATCGTGATGGCCGGCGTTCCGTTTGGCACACCGGGATCGACCAATGTGCTGCACGTGGTTCGGATCACCGGGGACGAGCTGAAAAACTACAAGGGCTGAAGGATCGCACGAGCGCGAACCAGTCAGCTGCCTCAGCCCTGGCGTGCCTTGAACCGGCGGTTAGTCTTGTTGATCACATAGGTGCGACCACGGCGACGGATCACGCGGTTGTCGCGGTGACGGCCCTTGAGCGACTTCAGGCTATTGCGGATCTTCATGATCGATTCGCTTCTCGTAAATCAGGTGAGCTGGAAAGCAGCGGCGCGTATAGGGCAGCTCGCTCCAAGTCAAGCAATCAGGCCTCGTCACTGCCCCAATTGCACCCCATATCGCGTGCGGGGCGTTGATCCATCAATCTAACGGGGAAGTCGGAGCCTGATATGCGATTGACGACACATGCAGCGATTATCGCGTTTGCCCTTGCCGCACCCGCCACGTCGGCAATGGCGACACCGGTCAAGATAACCCGCTTTCACCTCGGTACGCCGATCACGCCTGCGGCCATTTCGGTTCAGGGCGGTACGGGCAGCGATCCGCAAAGCCTGGAGCAGCAGCAATTCGCGAATGCCGTTGCCGCCGAATTGAACCGGCTGGGCTTTACACCCGAGGCCGCCGATGCGCCCGCGCCGCTGCTGGTGACGGTCACCTTCTCCCGACAGGAAGAAAACCAGACAGCGGCACGTCCACCGATTTCGATCGGACTGGGCGGTGGATCGTTCGGTGGCGCACTCGGCGGCGGGGCGAGCGTCGGCTTCGGGGTCGGGAAGCGGGCGACCCGAACAATCTATACCACCACCCTGTTCGTTCAGCTGCGCCAGCGCAGTGACGGTGCGGCGCTTTGGGAAGGGCGCGCAGTGATGACCGGCAATGCCAAGGCCAAGGATGCCCAGCCCGGCGTGATGAGCCAGAAAATGGCGCAGGCGTTGTTCCGGGGCTTCCCCGGTGAATCCGGGCGCACTATCACGGTGAAATGACCATCAGCATCAGCGCCGCCTTTGATGGCGGCAACATCCACGTCCTGCGCCTGGACGACAATGCCGCCGATCTGGAAATCGTGAAGGACCGCGATTCCGATTTCTACCAGTGGTTCTATTTCCGCGTGGCCGGCGCAAAGGACGAAACGCTGACGTTGCGGATCATGAACGCCGGTGGTTCCGCTTATCCGATGGGCTGGCCCGGCTACCGCGCACGGGTGAGCGATGATCGCGAGACATGGCGGTTTGCCGATGCGACCGATTACGCCGAGGGCGTGCTGACGATTACCCATAAGGCCGCAGGCGACCTGATCTGGTTCGCCTATTTCGCGCCCTATACGATCGAGCGGCATAATGCGTTGATCGCACGCTATGCCGGCATGGATGAGGTGACGCACCGCACGCTTGGCCAGTCGATCGACGGCCAGCCGATCGATTGCCTGACGATCGGGCACGGCCCCAAGCCCGTCTGGCTCTATGCCCGCCAGCATCCCGGTGAGACGATGGCGGAATATTGGATGGAAGGCGCCCTGGAGCGGCTGACGGACAGTGCCGATGCGGTGACCGCAGCGCTGCTCGACAAGGCGACATTTCACATCGTGCCCAATGCCAATCCGGACGGTTCTTCGCGCGGGCATCTGCGCACCAATGCCGTAGGCGTGAACCTCAACCGCGAATGGGCGACCCCCAGCCCGGAAAAAAGCCCCGAGGTGCTGGCAATCCGGAACGCGATGGACGCAACCGGCGTGGTGTTCGCGATGGACGTACACGGCGACGAGGCAATCCCCGCCAATTTCATCGCCGGTTTCGAAGGCATTCCCAACTGGACTGACGCGCAAGGCGATAAATTCTACGCTTTCCGCGATGCACTGGCCGCGCATACGCCCGATTTCCAGACCAAACTCGGCTATCACAAGGCGGCACCGGGCAAGGCGAACCTCACCATGTCGACCAACCAGCTCGCCAACCGCTTCGGCGCAGTCGCGATGACGCTGGAAATGCCGTTCAAGGATCATGATGAAAACCCCGATCCGGTGGCGGGCTGGTCGCCAGAGCGGTGCCGGAAACTGGCGCATAGCTGCCTTGAGGTGCTGGCGACCAAGATCGACGGGTATTAACGTTACACCCCATCGCCACCCATACCCGTCACCCCGGTGCACGCCGGGGTCTCAAGCGACGGCGCGTCAAGCCGTTTGAGATGCCAGCGTTCGCTGGCATGACGTTACCGGAGTAGAAAAAGCCCCATGCCCACCCTCGTCCTGATCCGCCACGGCCAATCAGCCTGGAACCTCGAAAATCGCTTCACCGGCTGGTGGGATGTCGATGTGACTGCCAAGGGCATCGAAGAAGCACGCGCGGCGGGGCGGCTGATGCGCGACAAGGGCCTCGACTTCGACCAGTGCTTCACGTCGCTGCAATCGCGCGCGATCAAGACGCTGAACCTCGCGCTTGAGGAAATGGGGCGGTTGTGGCTACCGGTCGAGAAGGACTGGCAGCTGAACGAGCGCCATTATGGCGGGCTGACCGGGCTCGACAAGGCCGAGACGGCGGCCAAACACGGCGACGAACAGGTGAAGATCTGGCGGCGCAGCTTCGATATCCCCCCGCCGCCGCTGGAGCCGGGCAGTCCCTATGACCTGTCGGGCGACCGCCGTTATGCCGGGATCACCGTGCCCGCGAGCGAAAGCCTGAAGGACACGATCGCGCGCGTGCTGCCCTATTGGGAGGCGCGCATCGCGCCTGCGCTGAGTGATGGCCAGCGCGTGCTGATTTCCGCGCACGGCAATTCACTCCGCGCGCTGGTGAAGCATTTGTCGGGCATTCCGGATGATGAGATCACGCACCTGGAAATCCCGACCGGCCAGCCGATCGTGTATGAGCTGGACGACGCGCTTGGCGCGATCGAGCGCTATTACCTCAGCGAGCGCTGACCCCTTCCCCTCGCGCGCGCCAGTCGCTAACCCCGGCTGATGGAACCACTTGTCGGCATTATCATGGGCAGCACTTCCGATTGGGAGACGATGCTCCATGCCGCGGAGATTCTCGACGCGATGGGCGTGCCGCATGAGGCCAAGGTGGTTTCCGCACACCGCACGCCGCAGCGGCTGGTCGATTATGCCGCCAGTGCTGCCGACCGCGGGCTCAAGGTGATTATCGCGGGCGCCGGCGGGGCGGCGCATTTACCCGGCATGGCCGCATCAATGACGCATCTGCCGGTGCTGGGTGTGCCGGTGCAGTCCAAAGCGCTCGACGGGATGGATAGCCTGCTCTCGATCGTGCAGATGCCCGCCGGCATTCCGGTGGGGACGCTCGCAATCGGCAAGGCCGGCGCGAAGAATGCCGGGCTGCTGGCGATTGCGATTCTAGCGCTTGGTGATCCGGTGCTGTCAGGCCAGCTGCAGGCCTGGCGCGCGGCGCAGACCAACAGCGTCGCCACCGATCCGGCGTGACGGGGCAATGACCCCGCTTCCCCCCGGCTCGACGATCGGTATCCTTGGCGGTGGCCAGCTTGGCCGCATGCTTGCGATGGCCGCAGCCCAGCTCGGCTACAACACCCGCGTGCTCGCCCCCGATGAGGAGGCTGTTGCCGCGCAGACCGCGTCGAGCTTTACGCGTGCCGATTACCAGAGCCGGATCGTGCTCGACGATTTCGCGGCGGCGGCCGATGTCGTCACTTATGAGTTCGAAAATATCGCGCTCGAGCCGATCGAGTACCTGACCACCAAACTGCCGGTGCACCCCGGGCCCTTGTCGCTGGCGACGGCGCAGGATCGGGCAGCGGAGAAAAGCTTTGTCGGCGATCTTGGCGGGCGCACCGCACCGTGGCGGATGATCACCACGATCGATGAACTTCGCGCGGCTGTGGCGGCGATTGGCCTGCCCGCGATCCTGAAGACGCTGCGGATGGGCTATGACGGCAAGGGTCAGGAACGGATCACCGCGGCAGGCGACATCGATAGCGCCTGGGATGCGATTGGCGGTCGCCCGGCGATTCTCGAGGGGTTCGTACAGTTCAGCCACGAGTTCTCGATCATCCTCGCGCGCGGGCAGGATGGATCGATGGTCAGCTATCCACCGCCGTGGAACGAGCATGTCGACGGCATTCTCGCCCGATCATCTTTGCCCGCCCCTGCCGAAATCGCGCGGCAATGGGGCGAAGCGGCCGCACTCACCGGGCGGATCGCCGAGCAATTGGGCCATATCGGCGTACTGGCCTGCGAGTTTTTCGTCGGCGCGGACGGGCCGGTGTTCAACGAAATGGCGCCGCGCGTGCACAATAGTGGCCACTGGACGATCGAGGGCGCGGTGACGAGCCAGTTCGAAAACCATATCCGCGCGATTTGTGGTTTGCCGCTGGGCGATACCGGGCTGACGGCGGAGTCGGTCGAGATGCTCAACCTGATCGGGAGCGATGCCGATGATGCGCTGAGCTATCTCGGCGAGCGCGACGCGCATCTGCACCTGTACGGCAAAAGCGTCCGCCCCGGCCGCAAGATGGGGCATGTAACGCGGCTGGTGCGCTAGGCCAAAACGACAACGACCTGCCCTTCCCAATGGAAAGGCAGGCCGCCATCAATAGTCGCTACTGCAAAGAATTCAGCCGCGCGTACCCGTCATCGGGAAGCTGCCGAACGCGCCGGCGCTGACGGTGCCGGTGATTGTGTCGCCATCGATCGTGGCTTCACAGGTGAGCGTCATCGGCATCGGGACGGTCATCTGCATCGTCCACTTGATCGTGTTGCCATCGACCGTGCCGTCGGTGATGTCGACCGAGCCCATCTGGCCCGAGCTGGTGCCCGTCCAGGTGTTGCCGTTGCTGTTGACGGTGACGACAGCGGCATTGTCGCCGAGCGGCGATTTAACAACGGTGTTCCAGGTGCCATCGATATTGGCCATGATCATATCTCCTGCGTGATCGATTATTATTTCGCGCTCGCGACGGACGCGGCGGTGATCACCTCAACCGGCAAGCCAAGGCTGTCAAGCTGCGGGCGCACGACCTTTGCATCGCCCACCACGACCCAAACGAACTTGTCCGGCGCAATCGCCTTGCGTGCCGCAGCGTCAAGTGCCGACGGCGTCATCGCGCGATATTTTTGCGTGACGGTCGCATAGTAATCATCCGGGCGCTTATACTGGTCGTTGAGCAGCATCGCGCTGAGCACCGCACCCGCGGTTTCGAAGTTCCCTGCCAGCTCGCGAGTCGCGCCGTTGATGGTGCGCTCGAACTCGCTCTGGGTGATGCCCTTTGGCCCCAGAAACTCCTTCAGATCCACCATCAGCGAGGCAATTGACTCGCCCGTCTTGTCGGCCTGAACGGGCGCGCGGATGCCATAGATCACCGCGTTCTCGTTACGTGCGAAACCACCGCCAGCGCCGTAGGACCAATGCTTGGTCTCGCGCAGATCCATGTTGATGCGCGACAGGAAATCGCCGCCGAGCACGTCGTTGGCGACTTCGGCATCCAGCAGATCGTCGCTGCCCTTCAGTGGCGTCAACTGGCCGGCCGCGATCAGCGACTGGGGCGAATCGGGGCGATCGACGAGCACGATGCGGGGCGCGGACTGCACTGCACCGACGCTGAAATCCTTCACACATACATTCCCCAAGTGGCATGCCGTCTGACGTGAGCTTCGCCTGAATCCGACC
>CAZWAL010000112.1:0-8991 GCA_964631905.1 uncultured Stakelama sp. | reverse complement strand
CACAAGGCCGGGGTGACGGACTAAACTACGCAGGCGTCCAGACCTCGTCATCCGGCAACGGCGCGAAAATCTGGTCGATGACGTGGTCGGTCACCCCTTCGGGCGTGTCGGGGTTCCAACGCGGGGCATTATCCTTGTCGATGATCACCGCGCGGACGCCTTCCAGAAAATCATGCCGCTGCACCACACGGCAGCCGACCGCATATTCCTGCCGCATCTCATCCGTAAAATCATGCATCAGCGCACCTTCGTGGAGCAGCCGCAGCGAAACCTTCATTGTCTGTGGCGATTTGGTGTGGAGCACCTTGAGTTGTGCCTGCGCCCAGTCGCCCGGATCGGCTTCAAGCGCGGCGAACACTTCCTCGAGCACGTCCGATGCGAACAGACGGTCAATCTCGCCCTGATGTGCGATGATCTTCGCGTCGGGCGGTGTCACCGCAAGATCGCTAAGCACCGCATCGATTGAGCGGGGATCGGCGATGATCTGCGCTTTGGCTTGCTCGAGCGCAGCGCTTGGCAAATAATGCGTCGCCAGCCCCAGCGCCAAACACTCGGCCCCGTCGAGCCGGTGCCCGGTGAGCGCCAGAAACTGCCCAATTCGACCCGGCAACCGTGACAAATACCAGCCGCCACCGACATCGGGGAACAGGCCGATCCCCGTCTCCGGCATTGCCAGCCGGGTATTCTCGGTCGCAACACGATAGCGGCACGGCAGCGAAATGCCCACGCCCCCGCCCATGGTGATACCGTCCATGATCGCCACGGTCGGCTTCACATAAGTGAACAGCTTGTGGTTCATGCGGTACTCTGTGTGGAAGAACGCACGCGCCTCCACCCCGTCCTTTGCGCCGCTTTCCGCGAGCATGCGGATATCACCGCCAGCGCAAAAGCCGCGGCCTTCAGCGTGATCGATAAGCACCGCCTCGACGCCGATATCGACGCGCCACGCCTCAAGCGCTTCGAGCATCGTGGCGCACATCGCCGTGTTCAGCGCATGGATCGCACCGGGCCGGTTCAGGCGGATGCGCGCGGTGTGGTCTTCGCGCTCGGTGAGAACGTCAGTGGTCATGTGCCTCCTTGTACCCCCGCGAAGGCGGGGGTCCAGACTGGGCTCCCGCCTTCGCGGGAGCACAAATTGCCTATTGCCGGGTCAACTCCCGCCCGACGATCATGCGCATCACCTGATTGGTGCCCTCGAGGATCGAATGCACCCGCAGATCGCGCCAGAAGCGTTCGATCGGATAGTCCATCAGATAGCCATAGCCACCGTGCAGCTGCAGTGCGCGGTCGACGACTGCGGAGCCAGTATCGGTCGCCAACCGCTTCGCCATCGCGGCGAACCTGGTCTTGTCGGGGGCGTTCACCGTTACCTTCGCGGCGGCCATGTAGAGCAGCGCACGTGCGGCCTCGAGCTCAGTCGCCATATCGGCGAGCATGAACTGGGTGTTCTGGAAATCGCTGATCGCGGTGCCGAACTGCTTGCGATCGCGGGTATAGCCGATTGCCTCGTCAAGACAGCGCTGCGCCCCGCCGAGCGAGCAGGCACCGATGTTCAAGCGCCCGCCATCGAGCCCCATCATCGCGATCCGGAAGCCCTCCCCTTCGCCGCCGACGCGGTTGGCAACGGGAACGCGAACTTCCTCCAATATGACCTGCCGGGTCGGCTGCGAGTGCCACCCCAGCTTGCGCTCGTTCGCGCCGTAGCTGACGCCTGGCATATCCTTCTCGATCACAAGGCAGGAAATGCCCTTGGGCCCTTCCTCACCGGTGCGAACCATCGTGACGTAGACATCGTTCTCCCCCGCACCGGAGATGAACTGCTTGGTACCAGTTACGATATAATGATCGCCGTCCCGCACCGCGCGCGTCTTCAGCGCCGCCGCGTCAGAACCGCTGCCGGGTTCGGTCAGGCAATAGCTGGCGATGGTTTCCATCGACACCAGATCGGGCAGATACTTCGCTTTCACCTCGGCTGAGCCGAACCGATCGATCATCCACGCAGCCATATTGTGGATGCTGATGAACGCGCTGGTCGACGGGCAGCCATAGGCCATCGCCTCCATGATCAACGCCGCCTCCAGCCGGCCAAGATTGATGCCGCCCGATTCTTCGCTGACATAAATCGCCGCAAAGCCAAGCTCGGCGGCTTCCTTGATCGTGTCGCGCGGGAAGATGTGCTTCTCATCCCATTCGCCCGCGAAGGGTGTAATCCGGGCCGCGGTGAATTTTCGCGCCAGATCCTGAATCTCGCGCTGGTCGTCGGTGAGGTCGAATTGGGTCATGCGACGCCCTTAAGCGAATTCGTACACGCTTTGAAGCCGCCGTTTCGGCACATTCTGTGTCAGCAGCGCGTGTACTGGATGCGGGCGGGTGGGGATGCATCCGTGCGGAGCAGCCGGGTACCCGCGACCTGCAGCGTATAGGTGGTGCGGACGAGCGATGCCTGCCCGAAACCCGTCATCCGCAAAACGAGCGTGATGCTGGTCGGCGTTTTCGCGACGATCCGCTCGATCGGACCACCAGCCGCATAATAATCGACCCGTCCCTTTTCGATTTTCAGCGTGCCGCGCCGGTCATCATTGCTCAGGTCGCAATCGGCAGGGGTGCGGCCCCAGCGTCCTTCATATGGCAGCAGCGCCATCGCCGTTGAGCTAGGCGCAGGGGTGGCTTGGCTCGGCGGCACCGACTTGCCATTGGGCGCCAGCTGCACACTGTTCGGATCGAAATCAGGTTTTTGCTCGCCACAGCCCCCAAGCGCCATACCCAGCCCGATCACACCCACCAACGAACGATACATCTCGACACTCCACATCGCCGTCCCGCAACACGCAGGCAGCTTCAATCGGCGTTCCAACGCACGGGCGGGCGATCCGGGTGCCAAGGCGACGATGGACGCTGGACGGATGGGATTGCATAAGCTGGCCCATGGACCGCCTCATCCTGATTGATACCGCAATGCGCCTGCTGGCGATCGGCCAATTGTTGCTGATCGCCGTCGTCATCGGTCGTGGTCATGCACCTCGCACCATCCGGGCGGCGACAGGCACTCTCCTGGTATGCATCTGTGCCTATCTGATCCTGGCGACGCCGGTTCGACTGCAGGAGCGGGGGCCGGTCTGGGCGCTGATCCAGCTTGCGGCGCAGGCGACGCCGATGATGTTATGGGTGTTTGCGCACCTGCTGTTCGAACGCCCGCTCAATCGCATCGCGGTGATCGCTGGTCTGGTAACACTGATTGGCTGCTGGATCGGATTTGGCATCGCCGGGCCGGTGGAGAATGCGCTCGGCCTGTGGCTGGGTATTATTCAGCGTGGGACGTCGCTCGCCATGGCAGCGCATGCGATTGTGATCGCGGTGCGCGAGCGCGGCGACGATCTGATCGAGAAACGACGGCGGTTGCGCGTCGGATTCGTGATCGTGGTAGGCACGCTGGCACTCATGGTGCTCGTGATCGAGATGATCTTCGGCTTTCGGCATACCGGCGTTGCCGTCACCCTGCCCCAGGCGGTCGCGATTCTCGTCGCAACGATGGCAATGGGCACAGCCCTGTTGCAAAGCGATGCCGATATTCTGTTCGAACCTCTGACCGCCGATGATGCGCCACCTGCGCCGACGCTGACCCCATCGGAGAGCGTTCTGAAGCAAAAGCTCGACGCGGCGATCGCCCAAGGACTCTTCCGCGAATCGGGGCTGAGCATCGGTGCGCTCGCCGATCGGCTCGGCACGCCCGAACACCGGCTGCGCGCGCTGATCAACCAGCGGCTTGGCTACCGGAACTTCTCCGCCTTCCTCAACCACCACCGGATTGCCGAGGCAAAGCAGGTGCTGGCTGATCCGGCACGGGTCGACCTGCCGATCCTGACAATCGCGATGGACCTTGGCTATGGAAGTCTTGCCCCCTTCAACCGGGCGTTTCGCGACGCCGTGGGCCAGCCACCCAGCGACTTCCGGCGGACAATGTTTAATGAAAAAAGCTGATCGATTCCGAAACTGATCGCAGATTTTCGACATTGCCGGGACGCGGAGGATGTCGACGGCAATGACTGTCCGGTCCTTTCTTCCAGGAGACCCCCATGGATCAGTTCATGTCTGCCGAGCTTCTGTTCGCCATTGCCGACGACATCAGATGGGCCGTGCAGATCGAGTTCACCCGCTATCTGATCGCGGCGGCTGGGGCGACGATCATTTATGCCTTGTTGAGCCGCTGGATCGAGCATCGCCGCATCCAGCGCAACAGGGCGACCCTGTCCGATCGCTGGCGGGAATTTCGCCGGTCTTTCGAAACGATCCTCGTCTTCTCCCTTGTCAACCTGCTGTCCTTTGCGATGTTTCAGGCGGGCTGGCTGCCCGTCGCTAGAGGCGCGCCCGTCTTAAGCATCATGATTGTGCAGGTGATCGTGATGGTGATCATGCACGATGCCTGGTTCTACTGGATGCACCGCGCGCTGCACCTGAAGGCGCTGTTCCGCCGCGCGCATGCCACCCACCATGTCAGCCGCACGCCGACCAGCTGGGCAGCCTATAGCTTCGCGCCGATCGAGGCGGTGTTCGAAAGCATCTATGTGCCGATCATGTTCCTAATCGTCGCCAATATCGTGCCAATGCAGCCCTGGGCGATCTTCATTTTCCTGGGCCACCAGATCGCGCGCAACGTGATCGGTCATTCGGGCTATGAGCTGGCGTGGAGCGGTTTCACACGGTCACCATGGACCGGCTGGCTGACGACGACAACGCACCACGATCTGCATCATACAGAGGGTCGCTATAACTTCGGGCTCTACTTCACCTTTTGGGACCGGGTGATGGGCACCGAAAATCCGAAATATCATGAGCGTTTCGAAGCGGTGGTCGGCCGGCGCGCTACGACGCTGAAGGAGGCGGCAGCGGCCTGAGATCAACACGCCGTTCAATCGATAGCGTCGAAGGACTTGAACCGGTACAGGCGGGGCCATGCTCCGCCTGACCGAAGTTTCCCTTCCGCTCCACCATCCCGATGAGGCTATCCCTGCTGCCGTTTGCAAACGGCTGAAAATCACCCCGCGCGAGCTGATCAAACATGTCGTCGCCCGCCGCGCGCATGATGCGCGGAACAAGGCCGATATCCAGCTGGTCTATTCGATCGATGTGAACGTGAAGGGCGAGGATGCCGTGCTCGCCCGCTGCCGCAAGGACAAGCGCGTTCAGCGCACCCCCGATACGCGCTATCATTTCGTGGCAACCGCCCCCGCCGGTGCGCCGCGCCCGGTGGTAATCGGCACCGGGCCGTGCGGGTTGTTCGCCGCACTCATCCTGGCCCAGATGGGCTATCGCCCGATCATCCTCGATCGCGGCAAGGTGGTGCGCGAACGCACCAAGGATACCTGGGGCCTGTGGCGGCGCGGCGTGCTGAACCCAGAGTCGAACGCGCAATTCGGTGAGGGCGGCGCGGGGACATTTTCCGACGGCAAGCTCTACAGCCGGATCAAGGATACGCGGCACCTGGACCGCAAGGTGCTGACCGAATTCGTCAAGGCGGGCGCCCCGGCCGAAATCCTCACCGAGGCCCACCCGCATATCGGCACGTTCCGGCTGGTGACGATGGTGGAGAGCATTCGCGAGACGATCGAGGGGCTGGGCGGCGAATATCGCTTCGGCACGCGGGTCGATGGGATCGACATCGCGACGGATTCTACAGGCGAGCGTCGCGTGCGCGGGCTGCACCTCAACAATGGCGAATATCTCGCCGCCGAACGCGTGGTCCTCGCGATCGGGCACAGCGCGCGCGACACCTTCGCGATGCTCCACGCAGCGGGGGTGTTCGTGGAGGCTAAGCCCTTTTCGATCGGGGTGCGGATCGAGCATCCGCAAAGCTGGATCGACAAATCGCGCTTCGGCATTCACGCCGGGCATCCGGTGCTCGGCGCGGCGGAATATCACATCTCCCACCACTGCTCGAACGGGCGGACGGTTTACAGCTTCTGCATGTGCCCTGGCGGCACCGTGGTGGCAGCAACATCGGAAGAGGGCCGCGTCGCGACCAACGGCATGAGCCAATATTCGCGCAACGAACGCAACGCCAATTCGGGCTTCGTGGTCGCAATCGACCCGGCGCGCGATTACCCCGGCGATCCGCTCGCGGGGCTCGATTTCCAGCGCCACTGGGAATCGCGCGCCTATGTCGCTGGCGGGTCGAGCTACAAGGCGCCCGCGCAGTTGCTCGGTGACTTCCTCGCTGGAAGGCCTTCCGAAAAACTGGCCTCGGTCACCCCCTCCTACCGCCCCGGGGTGCATATGACTGACCTCGCCGAGTGCCTGCCCGATTTCGCGATCACCGCGATGCGGGAGGCAATCCCGGTGTTCGGGCGGCAAATCCCCGGCTACGATCACCCCGATGTCGTGCTGACCGGCGTCGAAACGCGCACCTCATCCCCAGTGCGCTTCACCCGCGGCGATGACTTCCAGAGCCTCAACACCAAGGGTCTTTTTCCGGCGGGCGAAGGTGCTGGCTATGCGGGCGGCATCCTGTCCGCCGCGGTCGATGGGATCAAAGTGGCTGAGGCGGTGGCGATCAGCCTGGGGCACGCAGGATGATTGGCGGATCGCCAGGGACCCAGGGCTTGGTGCGAAACATCGCCTGACCGAACAGCGCCGATGTGGTGTGGCGCGCCAACCAAGCCTGTACCTGCGGTACCGGCTGCGCCGCGAACCACGCCGCGTCCACCGCCGCAAATTGGCGCACGAACGGCAAGATGGCGATGTCCGCCAACGTACGGGGTTCACCGCACAGGTTCGTATGCGCCTGCAGTCGTCCGTCTAAGTCACGCAGGATCGCCAAACCGGCATCACGGTGGTCGATCGGATCGGCACCATGGCGATCGGGATATTTGTAGCGATCAAGGTGATGCTTGAACGCCCCGTCATTGGCCGCGATCAGCGCTGCATCATCGCCCACCAGCCAATTCTCGGGATCATTCTGCGCCAGCGCCCAGCGCATGATGTCGATGCTTTCGTCGATCACCTCGCCGGTCGGCAGCACCAGCACCGGCACGGTCGCTTTGGGCGAGGCGGCGATCATTGCGGCGGGCTTGCTGCACAGCGCCACTTCCCGAAGGTCGACCGCGATAACGCTCACCAGCAGCGCCATTCGCGCGCGCATCGCATAGGGGCAGCGCCTGAAGCTGTAGAGGACGGGAAAGTCGCTCATCGATCATGCAACCGGGCGAGCGCGATCCCTGCAAGGTTCTGCGTGCGCTTGATCAGCCGGACCCGGACCGACATGCCGACGGGAATACTCGCCCTGAACTGCGCGTGATGGGCAATCGCATCGCCTCGGCACTTTATCCGACCGCCCGCTTGCCCCACCACCGTGGCTGAATCGCCGAGCAAGGCCACATCGGTGAAACCAAGCGATTGGGCCACCGCCACCGCATGAATCAGCGCCAGCCATTCAGCATCGAAGCTACTGCCTTGCCCGACATCCTGCCGGACATAAGCCTGCCCCAGCGCCACCGCCGCAATTTCCATCGCGCCCGGATTGGGCCTGCACCCGCCATCGAAGAAGATTTTCACCCCTCGGCCAGCGCGCTCAGCATGCCGGGGGTCAGCACCTGCGGCAGGATTTCAGGCTCGCTCGCGCCGGGCTTGTAGTAAAGGTACAGCGGCACGCCCGCGCGATTATGCTGTTCGATGAAGCGGCCGAGCTTGGGATCGCCATCGGTCCAGTCGCCGACCATAACCGCGACGTCATGCTTGGCGAACGCGGCTTTCACCTGATCGGTGTCGATCGCAATGCGTTCATTCACCTTACACGTCAGGCACCAGTCGGCGGTGAAATAGGCGAACACGGGCTGGCCTTTGGCACGCGCTTCAGCCAGTTTTTCCTCCGAGAAGGTCAGCTTGTTTTCTGCAACCAGCGCCGCCTCAGCCGCCGCGCCCTTGGGCACCGCGCGCACGACATAGCCGGTCGCTGCCGTCACCCCGATTAGCGCCACGACGCTGAGCCAGTGCGCTGACAGGCCCGCATGCTGGCGCTTGCCCACGACGAACAGCACAATGCCAACACCAAGCGCGCCAAGCAGGCCGAGCGTGATGCCGTCCGTCCCCGCTTCGCCACCGAGCACCCAGGCCAGCCAGATTGCGGTCAGCCCCATCGGCACCGCAAGGATCTGGCGGAATGTCTCCATCCACGCGCCGGGACGCGGCAGCGCCCTGCGCAGTGCCGGGACGAAACCGATCGCCAGGAAGGGCAGCGCCAGCCCGATCCCAAGTCCCGCAAACACCGCCATCGCCGCAGGTGCAGGCAGCACCAGCGCCGCCCCCAGCGCGGCGCCCATGAACGGGCCGGTGCACGGTGTCGCGATGATCGCCGCGAGCGCGCCGGTGGCGAAGGCACCGCTCGCCCCGCTCGATGAATTGACGAAGCTCGGCGTCGGGATTTCGAACAGCCCGGCCAGGTTGAGCGTCAGCGCAACGACCAGCAGCAGCAGCACCGCGATGGTCGCCGGGTTTTGCAGCTGGAACGCCCAGCCGACCGCCGCCCCACCGGCACGCAGCGCCAGGATCGTCGCTCCAAGTCCCATGATCACGGCAAGCACGCCTGCCGTATAGGCCAGTGCTTCGCGCCGGGCCGCGCCTTCGTCGACGGAACCCTTGGCCAGGCTCAACGCCTTAAGGCTCAGGATCGGGAAGACGCAGGGCATGATGTTCAGGATCAGCCCGCCGAGTAGCGCACCGCCAAGCGCGATCAGCGTTGCTACAAGCACGCCCGACGAAGCAGCATCGCCCGTCGCCGCAGCGCCAGCCGCAGCCGCGACGGTGCCCGCCGTCGCGCTGACCAGCAGCCCGCGCGACTCACCGATCCGCAGCACGCCGTTGATCGGCTCGCTGCCAGGCTTGGTGTTGACGGTTTCGATGACCAGCCGATCGCCGTCACGCATCACCTTTTGCGGCGCTGCGTAATCGATCACGCCTGCCGTCACCGGGAAGAAGTACGCCTTGTCGAGCGGCCCATCG
>CAZWAL010000111.1:0-9008 GCA_964631905.1 uncultured Stakelama sp. | reverse complement strand
CCGGAGTTACCGCACCCCATGAGCGACATCATCGCCGCCGACCAGCTTCGCCTTCTCATCGAACGGATCGAGCGCCTCGAAGAAGAAAAAAAGGCGATGGCCGACGATATCAAGGACGTTTATGCCGAGGCCAAGGCGACCGGTTTCGACACCAAGACGATGCGCACGATCGTCCGGCTGCGGAAGATGGAAAAGCACCACCGCGACGAAGCGGAAATGCTGCTCGAGACGTACAAGGCGGCGTTGGGGCTGGCCTGATCGGGCCTCATCCGTTTGCCCTGATCTTGTCGAAGCCTGTCCTGAGCGCCTACCTTAGTAGGCAGTCGAAGGGGGCTGCTTTTCTTGGCAACGGTTGAAAAGAAGGACAGGGCTTCGACAAGCTCAGCCCGAACGGTGAAGTTTCAGGATCGATAACATGGCAGGCCATTCCAAGTTCAAGAACATCATGCACCGGAAAGGTGCGCAGGATAAGAAGCGTTCGTCGCTGTTTTCCAAGCTGAGCCGCGAAATCACCGTGGCGGCCAAGATGGGTCTGCCCGATCCGGACATGAACCCGCGGCTGCGTGCGGCCGTGAACGCGGCCAAGGCGGCGTCGCTGCCCAAGGACAATATTCAGCGCTCGATCGACAAGGCGAGCCGGGGCGATGCCGAAACCTATGAGGAAATCCGTTATGAGGGGTTCGGGCCCGGCGGCGTCTCGCTGATCATCGAAGCGCTGACCGACAATCGCAACCGCACCGCTACCAATGTCCGCACTGCCGTCTCCAAGAACGGGGGCAATTTGGGCGCGAGCGGCTCGGTAAGCCATGCGTTTGACCGGATGGGCCTGATCACCTATCCCGCCAGCGCCGGGGACGGCGACAAGGTGTTCGAAGCCGCGCTCGAGGCGGGGGCAGAAGACGTGACGTCGAGCGAGGACGGCCATGAAATCTGGACCGCGCAGGGCGATCTGCATGAGGTGGTGAAGGCGCTCACCCCGGTGCTCGGCGAGCCCGAAGGTGCGAAACTCGCCTGGCGCCCGCAGACAATGGTCGAAGTGGGCGAGGACGATGCCGGGTTGCTCTTCAAGCTGATCGACACGCTCGACGATGACGATGATGTCCAGACCGTCTGGGGCAATTACGAAGTGTCCGATGCGGTGATGGAGAAGCTCGGCTGATCATCCTCGGCCTCGACCCGGGCCTTGGCACCACTGGCTGGGGCCTGATCCGCGCCGAGGGGAACCGGCTGAGCCACCTCGCCAATGGCCGCCTGAAAACCGATAGCGCCGCCCCGCTGCCGCGCCGCCTCGCGCATCTCGATGCGATGCTCAGCGCGCTCGTGGTCGATCATGCGCCGGATAGCGCTGCGGTTGAGGAAGTGTTCGTCAACGCCAACCCGCAATCGACGCTGAAGCTGGGTCAGGCGCGCGGCGTCGTCATCTGTGCGGTCGCGCGCAGCGGCATCGATGTCGGCGAATATGCCGCACGGCTGGTGAAAAAGGCGGTGGTCGGCACGGGCGCTGCCGAAAAGGCGCAGGTCCATGCGATGGTTGCGCGGTTGCTGCCGGGGGTTAAGATCGACGGGGCCGATGCCGCCGATGCGCTGGCGGTGGCGATCTGCCACGCGCATCATCTCGCGAGCGCGCGGGTGCTCGCCCCGCGTTAGGCGCGTTCGGTGGCGATCTCGTCCACCCCCAGCAGGTCGCGAATGCGCCAGCCATCACCCGCCCAGTTGCGATCGCCCGGTGCGCGGACCGGTGCCAGTTCCGGCGCAGAGGCAAGCCAGGGCAGCAATTCGGCATTTTCGCGGCGCAATCGATCTTCGACCATCATTGCCTGCCGCCGCACATGCGCGCGGTAACTCGCCCAATCGGCCGCGGCGGCCTCGGGCGTCCAGCGGTTCAAATGCTGTTCGAACGCCTGATAAATCGCTTCCGCTTCGGCCCCGAACCGGAGTGCGGTGGCGCGTGCTTGCGGATTGGGATGAAGCCGCAGCCGGGCATAGATGATCCGGTCAGTCGACGGCAGATAACGCAGAAGCGCGCGGGCAATCCGCCAGCGGGTCGGCACCAGCCGGGCGGGCTGGGGCACCTCGGAATCGGCCATCAGGTCGCGCAGCGCCAGCGATGCCGCAAGCAGTTCGGCCTGTTCGGATTTCCAGCGCTCGATTGCCGTCACGGTATTCCCTTGGGTTACGCCTGGTTGATGGCATCATCGTTATCGCCAAGGCGTTAACCAACTATAGCCAGCGCATCATGTTTCGCTTTCCTACGGGCCTGTGTTCCGGTTACGTACCGACCATGCTCATCAGCACGTTCTCGATGGCCAACGGCCCCATCATTGCCCGGTCCGTTGAAATGGCCGGTGTTTGGCCGTCGGCGCGCGCGAAGGTGTTTTTTTCAGACAGGTCGTCACTTTCATCACCTTTCGCGCCCTCGGGTGCGATGCGATGATCGCGCATCTGAAGGGGAGATTGGATTCAACCGGCATCGATCATGCCGTGATCGATGTCGGCGGCGTCGGTTATCTGGTCGGTGCATCGGCGCGTACGCTCGCGGCGATCGGCCCGGTGGGGGAGGCGGTGATGCTCCAAACCGAAATGCTGGTGGCAGAGGATTTCATCCGGCTGGTTGGTTTTGCGAGCGCGAGCGAACGCGATTGGTTCCGCTTGCTCACCGGCGTGCAGGGCGTCGGCGCGCGCGTGGCGCTGGCGATTCTGTCGGCACTCGAGCCGGGCGACCTTAGCCGTGCGATTGCGGCGCAGGACAAGGCAATGGTCGCCCGCGCCAATGGCGTGGGGCCGAAACTCGCCGAGCGAATCGTGCGCGAGCTGAAGGACAAGATCGGCGGCGTCGCGATCGGCGGGCCGAGCGTGGTCGCTGCGCCAACCGGGTCAGGCGCAGATGCCGTCTCCGCGCTCCTCAACCTCGGTTTCCGCCCCGCCGAAGCGGCGAGTGCAGTGGCGGCAGCAGAGGAAGAGCTGGGTGCCGGTGCCACGCTCGACGCGCTGGTGCGGCTGGCGCTTCGAAAGGCGGCGAAGTGATACGCCCCCTTTCTATCATCATTTCGGGCTGCATCATGGTCGCAATGCCGGGAGCGCTGGTTGCCCAGGGCAAGGTGCTGGAGAAAAGCGTGGCAAAGCCGTCAAACCCCATTGCCTATGTCGAGCTCCCGGTTGCGGATCTTGATCGCGCGATTGCGTTCTACACGGCGGTGTTTGGCTTCGCGCTCGAACGCCAGACGATCGATGGCTATGACATGGCATTGTTCCCGGCGGCGGAAGGCGCGGCGGGGGCATCGGGCGCGCTGGTGAAGGGCGATGTCTATGTGCCGGGCAAAACCGGTCCGATCGTCTATTTCGGGGTGACCGATATCGATGCCGTGATCACGCGAGCAAAGGCACGCGGGGCCAAAATCCTGTACGACAAGAAGGACGTCGGCGCTTTCGGCTTCGTTGCGGAAATCGAGGATAGCGAGGGTAACCGTATTGCCTTGAACGCGCCCAAATGACCGACGACCGCCTCCTCACCCCCGGGCGTACGCCCGAAGACGTCGATGCCGCGCTGCGCCCGAAATCGCTCGACGAGTTTGTCGGGCAACAGGCGGCGCGGGAGAATTTGCGCGTCTTTATCAACGCCGCCAGGGCGCGTGGAGATGCGCTTGATCATGTGCTGTTCTTCGGTCCGCCCGGGTTGGGCAAGACGACGCTGGCGCAGATCATCGCGCGCGAACTGGGCGTGGGGTTCCGCGCCACCTCTGGCCCGGTCATCGCCAAATCGGGCGATCTCGCGGCATTGCTGACCAATCTGGAAGACGGCGATGTGCTGTTCATCGACGAGATTCACCGGCTCGCGCCTGCGGTCGAGGAAATCCTGTACCCCGCGATGGAGGATCGCGCGCTCGATCTGATGATCGGGGAGGGGCCATCGGCGCGCAGCGTGCGGATCGATTTGCCGAAGTTCACGTTGGTCGGCGCGACCACGCGGCAGGGGCTGCTTACTACCCCGTTACGGGACCGGTTCGGCATCCCCGTGCGGCTGAATTTCTATACCGTCGCGGAGCTCGAAAAGGTGGTCGCGCGCGCCGCCGGGCTGTTGGGGCTGGCGCTCGCGCCCGATGGCGCCACCGAAATCGCGCGGCGCGCCCGCGGCACGCCGCGCATCGCCGGACGGTTGCTGCGCCGGGTGCGTGACTTTGCCCATGCAGCGGGGCACGCCATCGTCGATGCACCCGCCGCCGATGCCGCGCTCAACCGGCTGGAGGTCGATGCGCTCGGGCTCGACGCAATGGACCGGCGCTATCTGACGATGATCGCCGACATCTATCGCGGCGGGCCCGTGGGGGTGGAGACACTAGCGGCGGGCTTGAGCGAACCGCGCGACACGATCGAAGAGGTGATCGAGCCCTATCTGATCCAGCTTGGGCTGGTGGCGCGCACGGCGCGGGGACGCTGCCTGAACGCGCGCGGGTGGAAGCATCTCGGGCTCAATCCGCCCCCCGGCAGCCAGGATGGGCTGTTCGAGCAGGTCTAAAGCGGGACAGGTCTAAGGCGGGACAGGCTGGGGCGCGTCGATGGGTTTCGCGCCCGGGGTGGCTGGGCTAAAGCCGCGGCATGACCGCCGATTATCCCGATACGCCCGTGGAGGGCAGGTTCGTCGACCGTGAGCATCGGCTCGCGGTGCGGGTCTATTTCGAGGACACCGATTTGTCGGGGGTGGTTTATCACGCCAATTACCTGCGCTGGATGGAACGGGGCAGGTCCGACATGCTTCGGCTGGCGGGGATCGATCAGCGCGCCGCGCATGAGGGCGGCGAGGGTGCCTACGCCGTCAGCGACCTGGCGATTCGATACCGCGCGCCGGCAAAGCTCGACGATGCGCTGGTGGTGGCCAGCCGATTGATCACCATTCGGCCCGCTTCGTGCCGCATTCATCAACGAGTCATACGAGACGGGTTGATACTGGCCGACGCCGATGTGACGGCGGTGTTCGTCTCTCCCGGTGGCCGGGCGCGGCGGCAACCGGCGGCCTGGGTGGCGGCGTTTGAACAGTTGGTCTGGCCGGGCGTTGAGCAGGCCAAACCGAAACAGGGTGTAGAAGCAGGGCTAACCGGGGAATGAGCGCGCAATGAATTTCGTTCTGAATACCGATCCATCGACGCTGTCGCCCATCGCGCTGTTTCTGCAGGCGGATATCGTCGTCAAAGTGGTGATGGTCGGCTTGTTGCTGGCGAGCATCTGGACCTGGGGCGTTATCGTCGCGCTGGCGATCAAGGTCGGCGGCGCGCGGCGGCGGGGCGAACGCTTTGAACGCGAATTCTGGGACGCGAGCGATATCGACGCTTTTCACCGGACCCAGGGTGATAATGACTTGCCCGTCGCCCGCGTCTTTGCCGCCGGTGTCAGCGAATGGCGGCGATCGACGGCGGGCACAACGATCGACAAGGAAGGCACGCGCGAACGGCTCGCGACCGCGATGGGATCATCGGTTGCCGCTGAGATCGACAAACTGTCGGATCGGTTGAACATCTTGGCCACCGTCGGCTCGGTTGCGCCATTTGTCGGTTTGTTCGGCACGGTCTGGGGCATCATGCGCAGCTTTTCGAGTATTGCCGCTGCGCAGAGCACCTCGCTCGCCGTGGTTGCACCGGGGATTGCCGAGGCATTGTTCGCGACCGCGATCGGCCTGTTCGCGGCGATCCCGGCGGTGATCGGCTATAATCGCTACAGCCATGCCATCAACCGCATCGAGGCGCGGCTCAACCGGTTCGCCGACGCTTTCCACGCCACCCTCAGCCGCCAGCTTGAGGGCCCGGCTATGAAGACCAAGCTCTGATGGCGATCAACTTGCCTTCGCACCGCGCCCGGGGCCGTCGTGCCCCGATGGCAGATATCAACGTCACGCCGATGGTTGACGTAATGTTGGTGCTGCTGATCATCTTCATGGTCACCGCGCCCTTGCTGACTGCGGGTGTGCCGGTGAACCTGCCCGACAGCAACGCCAAGCCGCTCGATCAGGAGCAGAAGCCCATCCAGATCGCGCTTGATGAGCAGGGGCGCCTGTTCGTCAATGACGATGAAGTGAACGAAGCGGTGCTCCCCGATGTGCTGGGCCAGATCGCTGCCGAGGCCACTGATGGCAAGCCGCCGGCCGTGTATCTGCGCGCTGATCGCGGGCTCGAATATGGCCGGGTAATGCGGGTGATGGGCGAGCTCAATCGCGCCGGGCTGAACCGCGTTGCGCTCGTCACGGTCGGGAAGGACGCGCGTTGATCGCTCGCCGTTCCTTCCGCGTCGCCGGGTGAGAAGCTGGCGATGGATCGTTCCGATGCAGCCGGGCTGGCATTTGCCGTGGTCGCGCATGCCGGGATCTTTGCGCTGCTCTCGGCCAGTTTCCTGTTCAAGGACGAACCGGTGAAATCGCTGGAGGACCCGATCGAGGTGTCGCTGGTCGACGACGTCGGTCTGGTGGCGACCGCCCCGCAATCGCGCGTGCCGCCGGCCGAATCGCGCGCACCCGATGCCGGTCCGCCCGAGGATGCCGCGCCGCCCGAACCGAAAGAGGCAGCCCCCGCACCGGTTCCGCCCGCGCCGCAGCCCGATCCGGTACCACCACCCAAACCGGCCGAAAAGGCAAAGCCGCAGCCGAAAAAACCCGCCCCTGAAGCGCCGCAAAAGGCCGCCAAATCGCCGCCCAAGCGTGAAGCGACGCCCGCAACCTCCGCCAAACCGACGCGCAAGGCATCGACCGGCACCGATCCGGCATCGGACAAGCCGCGTCCGCGCGGATCGCGATTGGGGGATGATTTCCTGAAAGGGCTTACCGACAAACCGAGCACCAGCCGGTCAACTACCCCGCGCGCGGCGGTGATCGATGCGAAGGCGCTGGCCAGCATCCAGGATGCCATCTCCCGCCAGATTCAGCCCTGCGCCGATCGTCAGGTGAACCCCGGGCCGGGCGCGAACGAGATCGTAACGGTGCTCAATCTGCGGCTCAACCCCGATGGCACCTTGGCCGCCACGCCCACGATGGTGCGTCAAATTGGGACAGATGGGGAGGCGGGGCGTTATGCCCGGCGGGTTATCGATCTGGGAATCGCTGCTTTCAAGGGCTGCTCGCCGCTCCGCCTGCCGCCCGAATATTACCAAACGCCGAATGGCGGCTGGAACAATATCAACTACAAATGGCAACTGCGCTGAGGATGGGTCTGGCATGATGTACCGCGTTTCAAAGCTCTGGTCGCTGGCAGCATTGCTGCTTTGCGCCACCGTGCCATCCGCTGCGCAGGACGCGGCACCGCCGCCCGCGCCACCAGCGGGCACCGCGCAGGAGCAGACGCCGTCCGGTCCTCCCCCGCTCGAAGTGTCGGTCACCGGCGGCATCTCGGCCCCGCTGCCAATCGCCATTCCGGTCATGCCTGCCTTCACCGTCACCTCGACCGCAGCGGGATCGACCGATGCGCTCGGCCGACAGCTTGCCGATGTCGTCACCGCCGATCTCAAAAATTCCGGCCTGTTCAGCCCGCTCGGTGCCAATGCACTCCGCCCAGTCGACTATCCGGAAGTTACCGCACCGCAGTTCGATTACTGGGGCGGCACCGGCGCGCAGGCGCTCGTCCAGGGTTTCGTCGGCGCGAATAACGACGGGACACTGACGGTCGGCTGCTATCTGTACGACGTCTCCTCGCGGATCGAACTCGCGCGGCAGGGCTTTGTCGTGTCGCCCGCAGACTGGCGGCGCGCGGCCCATAAATGCGCCGACATGGTCTATACAAGGCTGACCGGCGAAGGCCCGTATTTCGACAGCCGCGTCATCTATATCTCTGAAACCGGACCGAAAAACCGTAAGATCAAGCGGCTCGCGATCATGGATCAGGACGGCGCGAATCACCGTTTCCTCACCAACGGTCAGTCGATCGTGCTCACGCCGCGCTTCGCGCCGAACCAGCAGTCGATCGTCTATATGAGCTATGTCGGTGATCGCCCGGCCATCTACGTCTACGATATCGGCAGCGGCCGTCAGCGCCAGGTGGTGCCGCCCGGCAACCTCACCTTCGCGCCGCGATTCTCGCCCGATGGCCGCTACATTTTGTTCTCGATGGCGGTCGGCGGCAACACCGATGTCTACCGCGTCTCGGCATCGGGTGGCCAGCCGCAGCGGCTCACCAATGCGCCCGGTATTGATACGGGCGGCAGCTATTCGCCCGATGGCAGCCGGATCGTTTTCGAAAGCGATCGGTCGGGCGGGCAGCAGCTTTATGTGATGAACGCTGACGGATCGGACCAGCGCCGGATCAGCTTTGGCGGCGGGCGCTATGCCACCCCGGTCTGGAGCCCGCGCGGGGACCTGATCGCCTTCACGCGCGTTACGGGTAACTTCCGGATCGGCATCATGAGCCCGTCGGGCGGTGGCGAAAAACTGCTGACCGATGACTGGCAGGACGAATCACCGAGCTGGTCGCCCAATGGCCGGGTGCTGATGTTCTTCCGTTCGGGTCAGGGTCGTGCGGGCACTGCCGATCTCTGGTCGGTCGACCTGACAGGGGTGAATGAGCGCAAGCTGCCGACTCCGCTTTACGGTTCCGATCCCGGTTGGGGGCCCCTACGCCCGTAACAATTCTAATGTTTGACAGCCACGATACCATGACGCCAAACTACCGCTGAATGTGTGAGAGCGGAAACGAACGACCAAGTCGAAGGAGGACGAAAATGGCCAGACTGACGACGACGATCATCATCGCTGCCGCGCTGATTACCACGGCCGGCTGCACCACCAAGCGCAAGGAAACCTTGCCCCCCGGCCCCGTCGGCACGACCGCGCCGGGCTATCAGGATGCCAACACCGGCGACGGAATCATCCCCGGCACCGCAGCAGATTTCCTGCGCTCGATCGCCAGCGATACGATCCGTTTCGCGCTCGATGAATATGATATCGATTCGCAGGCGCGCGCGACGCTCGACAGCCAGGCAGCCTGGCTCGCCAAATATCCCGACGTTCCCGTAACGATCGAGGGGCATTGCGACGAACG
>CAZWAL010000110.1:0-9083 GCA_964631905.1 uncultured Stakelama sp. | reverse complement strand
GTCGAAGGAAGACGCGCATGATTATCGCTATTTCCCCGATCCCGATCTGCTGCCGTTAGTGCTCGACGACGCGTTTCTGGAGGAATGCCGCGCTTCCTTGCCCGAACTGCCGGATTCGAAGCGCAAGCGCTATGAGGCGCTGGGGATTACGCCCTATGCTGCAGCCGTGCTGACCGCAGATGTCGATGCGGCGCGCTGGTTCGATGCGCTGCTGGAGGCGGGATCGCCGCCAGTTGCAGGTGCGAACTGGGTGACGTCCGAGCTGTTCGGCGCGTTGAACCGGCTGGGCCGGGACATCGCCAGTTCGCCCGTCACCCCTGCACAGGCGGCGGAACTGCTCGGGCTGGTCGCCAACGGCACGCTGTCGGGCAGCCTTGCCAAGCAGGTCTTCGAGATCATGCTGGAGACGGGCCAGAACGCTGGCGTGATCGTCGAGGAGCGCGGGCTGAAGCAGACGAGCGATACCGGCGCGATCGAAGCGGTGATCGCCGATATCCTCGCCGCCAATGCCGACAAGGTCGATCAGTTCAAGGCGGGCAAGGAAGCGTTGTTCGGCTTCTTCGTGGGCCAGACGATGAAGTCGATGGGCGGCAAGGCGAACCCGGGTGTTGTCAACGAGCTGCTGCGCAAGGCGCTGGGGTAAGGGTTTACCTCACCTCTCTTTGCTTCGTCATGCCGGACTTGTTCCGGCATCCACCGTGGTTACTGCGCAACGGCGGACAGGCGTGCGGTGGTTGCGCCCTTCGGCCCGCCCGCCTACCTTATTCCCAACCACTGTGCGCCAATCACACAGGCGGCACTGCCCCGGCGCTGGCGGGGGCCCTGGTGGGCCCCGCATTATTTGGTCGTCACGATCAATTTTTTCGACCTGCGCTGCTGGGCCCCGGCCTTCGCCGGGGAAGCAGCCTTGGTGAAGAGGGAGAGATGCCGAACGGCTAGGGGATGACGAACAAAGTGGGGCGAGCGCGGGTTTACCCCGCCGCTCCGCATCCACCTTTCAACCCGGCGATCCATTGATTGATCAGCGCCACACCTTCCGCATGCGTCAGGCTGCGGCCGGTTTCGGGCATCATCTCGCCGGGGTCGTTGGTCGCGAGACGATAGGCGAGGATCGACTGATCGGGATGGCCGGGGACCAGCCCGAATTCATGGCCGCCGGTGCCCTTGCCCGCCGCGATCGGCGGCTTGCATGCACCCAGTTTGCGAAGGTCCTTGGTGGCTGAATCGAGCCACAGGCCTGAAACGCGGGCAGGACCCGTTGCGCTGTGGCAATGTGCGCAATTGATGTCGAGATAGGCGCGGGCCCTGGCACCTAGATCGGCGGTGGAATCATCGTACCGGGCGTTGCGCGTAGCGGCGGCGGGATTGGGCGCGCCCTTCAGATAGCCGATCATCGCCAGCCGCTTCAGCTGGTTGATCTCGCCGCCTTCGCCCGGAAAATCCCGGTTCAGGTGGCGCGCCTGCAGGCCGATCGGCATTAGCGCCTTGGTCCGGTCAGTCGCATGGCACCCTGCGCACTGGTTCACATTGGGCACGGCATAGGTGAAACGCGTCGACTTGCCCCCGTCGATGAACTCGAGTGGGATCGCGGCACCCGTGCGCTGCAGTGTCGCCTCGGTCTGTTCGGCGTTCCACACATAGGGCAGGGCCTCCCAGCCGCTCGCGCGGCGCACCATCAACCGGGTTTCCATCAAGCGGCTGTGCGACAGATCGAGCCCGGTCACCCCTGATTGGTAGCTGGCCGGGGTGGCTTTCATCACGCGGGTGCTTTGGCCGGGCGCGACGCCCGCCGGGGTCGTGTAATAGAATGTCTTGGCAATCACCGTGCCGACCGGAAAATCGAACGTCTTTTCCGGATCATATGTGGCGGCCATGCCTTTGGGCACGAACACCGCGCGCCATTTCTGCGCATAATCGCTGAACAGCGGCGTCGCGAGTTCGTAAGTGACGAGGCCGGCGCGCGGTGTGATCCGCCCGTCCTTGATGTCGAACAGGCCCCAGGCGTCGAGCGATTGGGGGTTCTCCTCAGCGTGGAACGTCACGCTGGTCGGGCGGGTCGCGCAGCCCGTAAGGCACAGCGCCAGCAATCCAAGAAGCATACAACGCAACATCTGGCTGTTACTTCTTCTCGATCATGGCGGGCGGCAGGCTGATCGTCGGCAGGCGCGTGGCCGGGGCGCAGTTCACGCTGTCGTCGATCCGGGCCCCAGCAAATTTATGCGCCGCATCCACGTTGAGCAATTTAGCGTCGCCGTTCTGGACGCAGATGCCGGGCTTGGCGATCTTCGGGTTGACGAAACCATCCCACAGGACAGCCGGCAACGCGCCGCCGCCGAGCGCCTTGAGCGGGGCATAGCGCGCGCCGGGTTTGTCGCCGCCGCCCGAAATTCGGTTGCCGGTGACGTAGATATTTTCCGGATAGGGATCATAGGCCGCGGCGATCCCGCGCGTTGCCTCGAAACCCAGCGAATAGAAGCTGGAGATGATGACGTTGGCGGTCTGATTGTCCTTCAGATCATTGTCGAAAATCTCGACATCGTCGTTGGAGTTGATGATCACGCCCGAACCCGGCGGAACGGAGGCGACCGCTGTGCCCTTGGTCGCGAAATTGGCGTGGTTGTTGGCGGTGACCTTGTTTTTGTACACGCGGGTCTTGCTGCCGGGGACGGGCAGATCGGGCATGTTGAAGACCAAAATGCCGCCCGCGTTATCGGTGACGATGTTGTCGTATACGTCGGCACCCGTCGAATTCTCGATCTCGATCCCCGCGACATTCTGTTCGGCGCGGTTGTTGCGGACGATGACGTTAGTCGACTGGCCGACATAGATGCCAGCGTCCGACGCGCCCTTCACCACGCTGCCCTCGATCAGCACATTGGTGACCTGAACGGGGTAAAGTCCGTAGGCGCCGTTCGACGTTTTGGGGCCGCCGGTCCATTCGGCGCGGACGCGGCGCATCACGGCGTTCTTGGTGCCATTGATTTTCAGTGCATCGCCTTTGCTGTCCTCGATCGCAACGTCTTCCAGCGTGAAATCATCGCCGGTGACGAGCAATCCTTCCGCACCCGAGCTTTGGCGTTTGAACGACAGGATCGATTTATCCATGCCCGCGCCACGGATCGTGACGCCGGGTACCGCCACGCTGAGCGACCGGGTGAGCGCATATTTGCCTGCCGGGATTAGCACCACTGTGCCGGGTTTGGCATCAAGCAGCTGCTCCTGCAGCTTCGCCTCGAATCCTGCATCGACGACGAATCCTTCGGTATCGGTCTTGGGTGCGGCCGAGCAGCCAGCGAGCAGCAGTGCAGTGGCGCAAAAAGGCAGGGCGGCGGTGATTACAGTGTGGCGCATGGCGCATCTTCTCCCGATGGCCGGTATCGCCGGCTTGTCGGGTCGCACCCTAGGGGGATCGGCGTGCCGCTGGCAACGCCCCCGGTGCCCTATCCGCTAAAAAGTGGCTCCCTGAGTTGGATTCGAACCAACGACCAAGTGATTAACAGTCACCTACTCTACCGCTGAGCTATCAGGGAACAGCGAAGCGCAGCCTTTATGGCCGGGTCGCAGCGGATGCAACCCCTGTTTCGCGGATTATGCTGGATTGCCGGGTCCGGCCGCGATCAGGAGATGAACTGTTCCATCGTGATGCGATCATCCAGCGCATGTTCGGGATCGAACAGCAACGTCAGTTCGCGGCTCCGATCCATGGCGATATCGACACGGGCGACATCGCGCACTTCGGTCTGATCCGCCACCGCGCTGACCGGGCGTTTGGCGGGTTCGAGCACCCGCAGCGAAATCCGCGCCTTGTCGGGCAGGATAGCGCCCCGCCAGCGCCGGGGGCGAAACGCGCTGATCGGGGTAAGCGCGGTGAGCCCGCAGCCGAGCGGCAGGATGGGGCCCTGTGCCGAGAAGTTATACGCGGTCGACCCGGCCGGGGTCGCGGCGAGGATGCCGTCGCACACCAGCTCCGGGATCACGATCCGGTCATTGACGGTGACTTCGATCTTCGCGGTTTCGCGTGTTTCGCGCAGCAGGGAAACTTCGTTGATCGCGGGCACCGAATGGTGCTCGCCCGAAATTGTCTCGGCGATCATCCGCAGCGGCGTGACTTTGAACGCCTTGGCGCGTTCGAGCCGCCCGTCGAGCCCTTCGAGCCGCCATTCATTCATCAGGAAACCCACCGTGCCCAGATTCATCCCGAACACCGGCAGCGGATCGCGCGCGCTTTCGAGCTGGCTGTGCAGCGCCTGGAGCATAAAGCCATCGCCACCCAAGGCCACGATCATATCGGCCTGGTTGATCGGTGCCCATTCGTAATTGTGGCGCAGATCATGCGCGGCGGCCTGAGCAGCGGCGGTCGGCGATACCACCAGTGCACGCCGTTCATACCGGTTCATCCGCCAGTGACGCTCATGTGCCGGGCGACGGCCGGGGCGCCGCCGGGTGCAATCTGGAAATTATGCCGTGCTGGTTTCAGCCGCATGGCGGTATCGAGTGCCGCGTCGAGCCCCTCGATACCCTCGGCCCGCAGCACGGCTTTCAGGTCGACCTGATCGTCCTGGCCAAGGCACATATAGAGCTTGCCCTCGGTCGTCAGTCGCACGCGGTTGCAGCCGTCGCAGAAATTGGCGGTGAGCGGGGAGATGAGGCCGAGCCGCGTGCCGTGATTGCCGACGCGCCAGTACCGGGCGGGGCCGCCACTGCGATGATCGTCGCGCGACAGATCGAACACCTTCGACAGATCGTCGAATACCTTGGTCAGCGGCAGAAACCTGTCGGCGCGATCTTCGTCGATGGCGCCCATGGGCATCGTTTCGATCAGTGACAGATCAAAGCCGTTGCTGCCGCACCAATTGAGCATCGGGGCGATCTCGTTCTCGTTGAGCCCTTTGAGCGCGACCATGTTGATTTTGATCGCCAACCCAGCGCGCTTCGCGGCAAAGATGCCGTCGATCACCTGGGCCACATCGCCGTGGCGGGTGATATGGCGGAACACGCCGGGGTCGAGGCTGTCGAGGCTGACGTTGATCCGGCGAATGCCGGCGGCGACCAGTGCATCGGCATGCTCGGCAAGCCGGGTGCCGTTGGTGGTCATCGTCAGCTCGTCGAGCCCCGCACCGACATGGCGCCCCAGCCGACGCACGAGTTCGGCCACATCGCGGCGGACAAGCGGCTCGCCCCCGCTAAGCCTGATCTTGGTGATGCCCCGTGCGATGAACCGCTCGGCGATGATGGCAATTTCTTCCAGGCTCAACAGCGCGGCCTTGGGCAGGAAGGTCATTTCTTCCGCCATGCAGTAACGGCACCGCAAATCGCAACGATCCGTTACCGAAATGCGCAGATAGCTGATCGTCCGGCCGAAGCTGTCGACAAGGGATGGGGCGCAGGACATGATCATTGAGCTAAGCCTTCGCGCACGCGCAAACAACCCTGTACCGCAACGTGGCCCCCTACAACGAAACGGTATTGCGCATTGGCGAACCCAGCGGCGGGCGTTAGGCTTCCGCAGATGAGCGATGCCGCCCGCGACCCCGAATTAGACTCTGCGCGGCATGCCGGCGCACCGGCGCCGTTATTCATCCTGTCGTTCCGGCAGCGCGATGAACTCGCGGCGCTCGCATCGCGCGGCGGGTGGCAGGTGATCGCGGCGCGTCGGGCAGAGGGGGCCGAACAACGCTTCCTCGCCAGCGGCGCGCAGGTGGCGGTTGTCGATGCGCGCGGAGCGTTGGGCGATGGTCTGGCGGCGGTGGCGGCGCTGGGCGATACGATTGCGGCGAATGGCGGTGCGTTGCTGGTCCTGGTCTCGCGGGGCGACGTGGGCGAGGTTGGGACGCTGCATGATGCCGGGGCGACGCATTTCCTGTCGAGCCCGCACAGCGAGGATGAATTCATTCAGACGCTGCGTTTTGCAGCGCGACATACGAAACGCATGGCCGGCGACTGGAAGACGGTAAGGGGCCAAGTCGACGCGCTTGGTTGGCGCTATGATCCCAAATCGCCGACCTTGCAGCTGACGGCCGGTTTAGCCGATGTTTTGGCGGTGGGCGACACCTCCAGCGCACGCACATTGCTGCGCCAACTGGCGCGCGACGAACGACCGATCGCGGTGCGGGCGCTGCGTCGCCTGATGAAATCGGGGGCGGCGACGGCTTTTGCGCATGATCTGCCCGGGGTCGGCCGGGTGGTTCACCATCTGACCGTGGATCGCGAGACGGGGGCGATCGATGCCGTGGTCGAGCGGCTGGCGGGCATTCCCGAGCCTGCGGCGGTGCTGCGGGAGGCGCTGTCGAGCGTGCGCGACGCCGCGGGTGCGCGGCTCTGGCTCGACCGGCGGCTGGACGGGTTGGGGGACAAGCCCGTTCAGGCAATGCTGGTCGCGCTGAACCGATTTGACATCGTCAACACCGCCTATGGTCGCCCGGCAGGCGATGCCCTGCTGCGGACGGCGCAGAAGCGGATCGAAGATATTGCCGGTGAGCTATTGGGGCGCGGGGCGGTGGTTGCACGGCTCGGCGGATCGGAATTTCTGGTCGCAGCGGTAAACAATCCCGCGCGTGTCGAACTCGCTGCGGGCCGGATTGCTGAGGCGCTGTCGCGGCCTTTTGTTGCAGGGGGCGCGGTGGCGGTGCTCGGCTGCCGGATCGGTATCGCGCCGGCCGAGGGGGGCGATACAACTGCCATGTTGCTTCGGCGGGCGAGCGAGGCGCTGGCCGAGGCCAAGGCGTCGGACAGTCTGACGATCCATATCGCACGCCGCGACGGGGAAGAGGGCGCGCCAATCGACACGCTCGCGGTCGACCTGCGCCGCGCAATCGAGCAGGGCGAAATCGATATCGTGTTCCAGCCGCAAGTCGCGATCGCGACGGGCCAGATCACCGGTGTGGAAGCACTCGCGCGCTGGGATCACCCGACCATGGGGCCGCTGGGGGCAGAGACATTGTTCGCCGCTGCTGACCGGGCGGATCTGGTGATCGGCCTTTCGGATCATATCCAGCGCGTTGTGCTGGCCCGCGCGGCGGCTTGGCCCGCCGCGCTCGGCAAAGTGCGGCTCGCGCTGAACCTGACGGCGGCGGATATTGCCCGACCGGGTTTTGCCGATATCTTTCTCGACCGGGTCGACAGTAGCGGCTTCCCCCGCGCGCGACTGACGGTAGAGATTACCGAGAGCGGGCTAATCGAGGACCTTAGTATCGCCGCCACGCTGCTCGCGGCGCTGCGTAGTGCAGGGTGTCGGGTCGCGATCGATGATTTCGGCACCGGCTATTCGAGCCTTGCCTATCTGAAGGCGCTGCCGCTCGATTATCTGAAAATCGACAAGAAACTGGCGCAGGACATTGCCGGATCGACTCGCGATCGGATCGTCGTACGCGGGGTGATCGATATGGCGCGGTCGCTTGGCCTGTCGGTTATTGCGGAAGGGGTAGAAACCGAGCAGCAGCTCGATCTGCTCGCCAAGGAAGGGTGCCAATATTATCAGGGGTTTCTGTGCGCCGAACCACTCGATGTGGCGGCGCTGACCGCGTTGGTGCTGGAAAAGGGGAAATGACGATGCACTATGGTTGGTCAGCGGCAGCGGCGATCGCGATTGTCTGGACGGCGCCCGCAATCGCCGCCTCAGCAGAGCAGGTCGCCGTGGAGGCTGCGATGACCGATAGCGCCGTGGGCTGGAATGGTGGCGACCTAGTGCGCTTCATGGCGGTCTATTCGGAAACGCCGGAAACGAGCTTCGTTACCAAGGAAGGTGTGCTGCGCGGCAAGGCGGTGATGAGCGAGCGGTATCGCACCAAATATGACTTCGCCAATGCCGCCAAGCGCGGCGTATTGACCTTCGAAACGCTGGATTTCCGGCTGCTCGACCTAACCCATGCAATCTATATCGGGCGTTACACGCTTACTTATTCTGACGGCAGAACGCAGAGCGGGCCGACCAGCCTGGTCTTTGCGAAGGAATCGGGCGGCTGGAAAATCATCGCCGATCACAGCAGCTAGGCGGCGAGGCTACTCCGTCCCTCTGCGATGGCCAGCACCTCGAGTACCGCAATAACCCCGCCGATTCCGCGGCCAAGCGCTTCCATCAGCGCGACGGTGTCGCTGTCGATCGGTCCCGCCTCCTGCCAATAGGCGCAGATTGCGTAGGTTGGCTTTACGTCGCCAATCGGTACCGCGATCAGGCTACGGATGAAGGTAGCGAGATAAACGTTCAGCGGAATCCCCTCGACATGGGTGATATCGGGGATGATGACCGTCTTTTCCTCCACCATCGCGCGCCCGGCGAGGCATTTGTCGATCGGAAACTGCATACCGGCCCACAGCGTGTCGATTGCATCTTCTGCAAGATAATCGGTTTCCTCGCCGATCCGCTTGACGATCGTGATCCCGTCCGCTTGCGCGATTGAACGCGCGACCGGGCGAACGATGTCGACCACGGCGCCGATCGTGTCGGCATGCACAAGTTGATCGACCGTATCGGCCAACAATTTCCAGCGTTCAGCGACAGTCATACGTGCCAATCGATCCCCCCGGATCAGATGCTATACCGTCCAGCTATAGTCGTTTCCGAACACAATAACAGCATTCAGCCTGCAGCTTTCGCCAGCCCGCGTGCTAGCTGCAATGCACCGTTCAGCCGCGCCTTTGGATCGCCCCACGCGCGGGTGAGGACGAGTTTGCTGTCGGGGCGGAGCTTGGCGATGGCGCCGACGCGCTCGACATAGGCGAGGAGGCCGGGGATATTGGGCGGCCTGTCGTCATTGAAAGAAACGAGTGCCCCACGCGGGCCGACATCGATCTTCGAAACGCCGGCATTCTTCGCGTGCAGCTTGATTTCGATCAGGCGGATGAGGTTTTCCGTCGCGTCGGGCAGCTTGCCGAACCGGTCGATCATTTCCGCCGCGAAGGACTCGATCCCCTGTGGGTCGTCGATATCGTTCAGGCGGCGATACAGGCCCATGCGCAGGTCGAGATCGGGCACATACTCGTCGGGGATCAGGATCGGTGCGTCGATGGTAATTTGCGGCGAGAAATCGCGCGGGCGCTTGGCCATGCCGCCGGCCTTGGCGTCCATGATCGCTTCCTCGAGCATC
>CAZWAL010000109.1:0-9155 GCA_964631905.1 uncultured Stakelama sp. | reverse complement strand
CAGGCGGCGAGCACCTTCATGCTCACCGAGCGCAAGACCAAGGATCAGGCGCAATCGATTTTCACCAAGGATGTCGATCCTGCCAAGCTGGTGCGCAAGACGGCGATCGATCGCCTCGATCTGATTGGGGCCGATTCGTCGCTGCGCGGGCTGGACGTGCTGTTCCACGAACTCGACAAGAAGAAGCTGCTGACCAAACTGCTTGCCTCGGTCGGCAAACATTATGACCGGGTGCTGCTCGATTGCCCGCCGGGGCTGACCGAAACAAGCGATCAGGTGATGCGCGCGGCCGACCTGATCGTCGTGCCGGTCATCCCATCCCCGTTATCCGAGCGCGCTTTTGCGGAGGTCGCCGAGCAACTGGGTACGCGCGCCCAGCTGATGCCGGTGCATTCGATGGTCGACAAACGCCGCAAGCTGCACAGCGAGGCGTTACTGCGCCACCCCGACTGGCCGGTGATTCCGATGGCGAGCGTGATCGAATCGATGACGGTACGGCGCGCGCCTGTGGGCAGTTTTGCAGCCAAAAGTGCCTCAGGCCAGGCGTTCGTCCTGCTTTGGCAGGCAATCGAGAAACGACTGGCCACATCGGCAGGCGCGCGCTGAGCAACCGAATACCATGACGGTGCTCGATCCCAAGCTTGTGCTTGGAGCCTATGCAGTCGGCGTCTTCCCGATGTCGGATCACCGCAATGCCGACAGTATCTATTGGGTCGAGCCGAAACGCCGGGCAGTGATGCCGCTCGATGGCTTTCACCTGTCGCATTCGCTGCGCAAAACCATCGGCGGCGACCGGTTTCGCGTCACTGCCGATCAGGCGTTTGAACAGATCATCGCGCTGTGCGCCGAAAGCGCGGTCGACCGGCCCGATACCTGGATCAACCCCGCCATCGAACGCGTCTTCATCGAGCTACACCGTCTTGGCTACGCCCATTCGATCGAGTGCTGGGATGGCGACCGGCTGGCAGGCGGGCTATACGGCCTTGCGCTAGGGCGCGCATTTTTCGGCGAAAGCATGGTCAGCCGCGCGCGCGACGCATCGAAGGTGGCGCTCGCTTGGCTCGTGGCGCGGCTGAAGGTGGGCGGATTCGCGCTGCTCGATTGCCAGTTCCAGACCGATCACCTGGCGTCACTGGGCGCGATCGAGATCAGCCGACGCGATTATCTGGCCGGGCTATCGTCTGCCGTTGATGGCGCGGTTGCCGGCGCGCTAGGCGGAGCCGCATCAGGGCTTTCATCAGCGGGCGTTGTTGCGGACTTTTTCGCGCTCGACCGGCTCTTGTCACCTGAAGTTGCGCCACTAACCGCCTCACCCCCGGCCGGGAAAGTCATCGCACAGCTTTTGGTCCAAACATCGTAGACCGGATGCTGCACGACATTCAGCGCCGGACGCTCCTTGTACAGCCAGCCAGAAAAGAACCTGCGCCATGTTTTGTCGGGTTGCTGCACGTCGACCTGAACGAACGACCCGGTAAACTCCTCCTGCTCCCACGGCGCGGTCCGTTCACAGGCCCGCAGGCGCACCACCACATCGCCGACGCGCATCGCCTGGCCAGGCTTCATCGTCAGATCGCGCGACACACCGTTGCGCTTGTTCAGCAGGCCGAGCACCGCCACCCGCTGCGCCATCGGGGTCGTGCCGATCGTCTGGCTAAGGTCGGGGGCGACATCGACGGTGACGACATCCGATGCGGCCTGAACCTCATCGAGCACGGTCGTGCCTGCCGACCGGACGGCGGCAGAATCATCCCTGGCCCCGCTGAAATAGCTCACAGCTGCCCAAATGAGCAGAGCGAGCAGAATCACCGCACCGCCGGCGATCAGCCAAGGCCTTACTCGCCGGGCGTCCACGCTTCGTAATCGCCAGTGGCAGCCGCACGCGCGCCACCTTTTTCAAGGGCACCCGCCGGACGATGGGCAAATGCCGTGCCGGTCAGGTTGGACTCTGGCGGCTTCTGCCAACGGCGTGGGGGGGGCAATGACTGATCAGGTAGACCATCGACCTGATGGTGCAGCCAGCCAAACCATTCAGGCGGGACGCGGCTTGCGTCATTCGCTCCGGAATATATCACCCAGCGGCGCGGAATGCCGTTCATGTCGACACCGCCTTCGTAATAGATATTGCCGAACGAATCCTCTCCTGCGCGTGTCTTGCCGCGCAGCGCCCAATTGGTGCCGATGGTGGCACCATTCCACCATGTGAAGATCGATCCGAGAACACCCATGGCTGCCGCTTAGCCGCTGGTGAGGCGGGCAGCAACAGCCGGAATGATCCGCCAAATCATTATCCGTACCAATCGGGTCTTAACGCCTCGGGCCACCTTGCCAGGTAACGACATCATCCTCGGCGATACCGAGCTCGGCCGCGCGCCCGCCGCGCAGTTCGAGGACGGCAGCCACCGGCTCGCCCGACGGAATCGGTGCTTCAGAAAAAGGCGTCGTGTTTTCGGCAATATGCGCGATCGATCCGTCAGCCCGGATGAAAATGATGTCGAGCGGGCTTGGCGTATTTTTCATCCAGAAACTGGCTTCGCGCGGCGGGCCGCTGGGAGGGTATGGCGCGAACAACATGCCGCCGTCGCTCGGAATATCGGTGCGGTACATCAGGCCGCGCTGTTGTTGTTCTTCGGTCTTTGCTGTTTCGACCTGGAAGACATGGGCGCCGTTTGCGCTTTTTACGGTGACGGCAATGGTCGCGGCCTTTTTCTCGGTCGATGCCGAGGCGGCGGCGGAGCCACCCGAACAGCCAGGTAGCGCCGCGATCAAGGCGAGCGCCGTTGCCGCCCCCAGAATTTGCACGATTTTCATGAGCGGTCAGCCTTCCTGTTCGACCACAACCGCCAGCGGCCCTTTCCGTCCATTGACGATGCGGGCGCGCAACGGCTGATCGGGCTCCACCTCACCGATATTGGCGCGGCGCAGCGTCTCCATATGCACGAATATATCGGCAGAATCGCAATCGCGCACGAGAAATCCATAGCCCTTCAACCGATTGAACCATTTAACATACACGGGCTCAAATTCCCCTGCCTGATCGATCAGTGCAGACGGATCGACGCGCTCGTCCGTCGTGCGCATGCGCGGCATCGGTTCAACCGCGTTGCTCAGATCGATGGAGAGGATTTCGGTTGCCTGAAAGCCGCGGTCCCGCTGCACAGCCATACATTCGATCCGAGCACCTTCGGGCAGGCTGCGCCGACCATGCGCTTGCAGAACCGAGAAATGGACCAGCACATCGCCATAGCCCGGCGCATCGGCCACGATGAAACCAAAGCCGCGCGTAACATCAAACCATTTCAACGCGCCCGAAATCTGATGCTCGTCCGCATTGCCGGGCGCGTTCAGCCGCTCTGCACTCAGATTATCCGTCGACGCGGTGTTCGTTGCGGGTTGCACAGAAACCAAAATACATTCTCCCCCCGTAACAATTGCTAGCACAGAAGATGGCAAGAGAAAATCATACGCTGCAGTCGCGGGCGGGTTTCGGTACCCATTTTTCCAAGCCTGTCGTCGAGCAACTAGTCGTCGACCAGTGATGCAACGTCATCACCCGGCGCCATTGTCGCGATCCGGCGGGAAAGGCCGAAATCATGCCCGCCACGAATCATCGCGGCGATATGCTTTTCGCGCGTGGGGCGATCCGCCGGCTGATCCGCAAACGGACCGATCCGCCGCTTGCGCGCAAAGGTCAGCGCGGCTTCCGTCGCACGATCGGCAATGGTCGGGGCGATCGCGGCACTGTCATCCTCACTGATGCCGGCATGGCGGAGCGCGCCCGACACACGGCGCCCGCCCAAACCACGACGCGCCATTGCGCGTGCTCTCGCCTCGCCGAATGCGCGATCATCGATATAGCCAGCGGCTGCGAACCGATCGGCGATCATCGTCGTATCGGGCGGTGTGCCATCGAACCCGCGCTGCCTGATCTTGCCGTTCAAATAAGTCACCAGCTTGACGCGCGTCGTCGCGAATCGCTCAACATAACGCAGGGCAAGCCGCTCAAGACTGGGACTGTCGAGCGGAGGCAGCGGATGTTTGGCAGGGCGCATGCCATCATTGTGCCACAGTCAGGCTCGATTTTGAACGCTTGCTCGGGGGATATTGCGGGCTTCATAGCAGCGACAGCGCATCATGGCGTCATCAAGGGCATTGGGCATGGGTATGGAAACGGGGCAAATTGACAAGGCAGAAGTGGCAGATGCGCCATTTGTGCTGATGCCGACGCCAACCCATGACGACCTGCTCCGCCGTTTCGCGGATTTCGAAACGCTGGGTGAGGCGCTCGATTATGCCGCTGCCGGTGCGCGCGGCATGAATTTCCACGACGCGCGCGGCAACCTGGCCCGCGCTTATCCATTCTCTGAACTGCGCACCGATGCGCTCGACACCGCGCTGCGGCTGATCGCGATGGGCGTGAAGCCGCTCGACCGGATCGCGCTGGTTGCAGAGACCGGACCGGAATTCGCGGCGCTGTTCTTTGGCGTGGTCTATGCTGGTGCCTGGCCCGTGCCACTGCCACTGCCAACATCGTTCGGGGGCCGCGATTCCTACATCGAACAGATCCGCGTTCAGTTGGGCAGCTGTGATCCATCGATGCTCATCTATCCGCCAACGCTGGCTGAAATGGCCGGAGAATCGGCGCGACTTTCGGGCGTGACCGGCATCGACTGGGATGAACTGGCGAGCCGCCCCGCCCCTGCCGCGCCGTTGCCCCAGGCCAAGCCCGACGATATCGGCTATCTGCAATATTCCAGCGGATCGACCCGCTTTCCGCACGGCGTCGCCGTCACCCACCGCGCGCTGCTCAACAATCTGGCCGCCCACAGCCACGGTATGAACCTCATGCAGGGTGATCGCTGCGTTTCGTGGCTGCCCTGGTATCACGATATGGGCTTGGTCGGCTGCTTCCTGTCACCGGTAGCGAACCAGCTGTCGGTCGATTATCTGAAGACCGAAGATTTCGCCCGTCGGCCACTCGCCTGGCTCGATCTGGTCACGCGCAATCCGGGCACCACGGTCAGTTATTCGCCGACCTTTGGCTATGACATCTGCGCCCGCCGTATGTCGAGCCAGACCAAGGCATCAGGAAGGTTCGATCTTTCACGCTGGCGGATCGCCGGGAACGGCGCCGACATGATCCGCCCGGACGTGATGCAAAGCTTTGTCGACGCATTCGAAGGCGCTGGTTTCAAGGCATCCGCGTTCCTGCCGAGCTATGGCCTTGCCGAGGCGACATTGGCGGTGTCGATCATGCCCCCAGGCGAAGGCATCCGCGTCGAACTGGTCGAGGAAACCCAGTTGTCGGGCGCTGCCGCTAAGCAGGATCGGCCCCAGCGTTACCGGGCGATCGTCAATTGCGGCAAGCCAGTACGCGATATGTCCATCGAAATCCGCGAGGAAGATGGCACGCCGCTGCCCGATCGGGCGATCGGCAAGGTTTGGTGCAAGGGTACGTCCATCATGCAGGGTTATGTCCGTGACCCTGAATCCACCGCTGCCTGCATGGTCGATGGCTGGCTCGATACCGGTGATATGGGCTATATGTCCGATGGCTATATCTACATCGTCGGTCGCGCCAAGGACATGATCATCGTCAACGGCAAGAACCATTGGCCGCAAGATATCGAATGGGCGGTCGAACAACTGCCCGGTTTCAAGGCAGGCGATATCGCCGCCTTTGCGATCACCACACCCGGTGGTGAAGAAACGCCGGCGGTGCTCGTCCAATGCCGCAGTTCCGACGAGCATGAGCGGGTTCGGCTGCGCGAGGAAATTCGCGAGAAGGTGCGGTCTGTCACCGGCATGAACTGCGTGATCGAACTGATCCCGCCACGCACCCTTCCCCGCACCAGCTCCGGCAAGCTCAGCCGGGCCAAGGCGCGCAACCTGTATCTGGCCGGCGAGATCAAGCCCTATGCGATTGCGGCCTGAAGCACGAAATAAGTGCCAGTTCACGGGTAGCGCATAACCTTCCGCTAACCAGCATGACGTAAAGTCATGCCGTGCCTAAGAACGCCGCCTCACAATTCGCGCAGCCGAAGATCGACGCCCGTGCGTTGCTGGGTCTCTATGATCCTGCCGATTCGACCGATTGGGGACCGATTCGCGCGGCGCAGTTGAATGCCGGACGTCAGCTCGCCTTGTTCATGCTCGCGGCCAATGTCGTCGGGGCCGCTCTCGTCATGTTGCTTGCGGCAGACATCGTTCCCGACTGGGCGAGGATCAGCTGGGGAGCGGCCGTTGCTGCAATAAGCGCCGCCATCGCCTTTCGCAGGCTGAGCGGAGCCCATCACAACGCGCCCACCGCCCCGATCGAGGCGGTGCGGGATACGGTGCTGGAAGGAATTGCGCTGGGGGTTGTCTGGTCAGTGCCACCAATCGCCCTGGGTGCCCAAAGCGGCATGGCGATGTCGCTGGGTTTATGGATCATTCTGTCGGTCCTGATGGCGGCATCATCAGTCGCGATGGCCGCATTGCCGCTGGCGACGATGAGCTTTCTGGCGATCCTGGGCACGTCCGTGGGCGTCATGTTGTTCGTCCTGTCGGCACCGTTGCTCGCAGTGGCTGCACTACTTTTCACATTTCTGCTGATGCTCGGCTGTTTCGGGCGAGCGAAGTCGCTGGTGATCATTCGTGCCAACGAAATTGCGCTGGCAGAACGCGACGAAACCGTCAGCCTGCTGTTGAATGATGAGGAAGATCAGCGCGCCGACTGGCTGTGGGAAATCGATGCCGCCAAGCGGGTGGTGCGCGCATCACCGCGCTTCGCCTATGCCGTGGGTCTGGATCCGGTGCGGATCAATAATCAGCCCTTCCTTCAGTTGCTCGCCGGCCCCGATTGGGAATCCGGCAAGTTTTCGCCGAACCTGCATATCCTTGCCGACAAACTGAAAAGCCGCGAAGCATTTCGCGACCTGCTGCTGCCCGTGCAATTCGAGGGCAAGGAAGGTTACTGGGAAATCACCGCTACGCCGCGCTTTGACGAATCCGGCGCATTCATGGGGTTTCGCGGGGTCGGATCGGACGTCACGGAGGCGCGCCTTTCGGCCGAAAAAATCAACCGAATGGCCCGGTACGATACGTTGACCGGGCTGCCCAACCGGCTGCTGATCAACGAAACGCTGGCCCGCGCAATGGCCGATGCCGAGCAGTGGAACTCGCGCTGTGCGTTCGTGATGATCGATCTCGATCGTTTCAAGGCGATCAACGACACGCTTGGCCATCCCGTCGGCGACCGCATCCTGATGCAAGTGGGCGATCGGCTCCGCGGTCTGATTGCCGACGGCGACGTTGTCGGGCGGCTTGGTGGTGATGAATTCGCGCTCGTCATTCGTGACGCCACCGACAGTGCACGGGTCGATCGCATCGCGCGGTCGATCATCGACACGATATCACAGCCCTATCAGATCGATCACAATACGCTCTATATCGGTGCCAGCCTGGGTATCGCGATGGGTCCGCGCGACGGGCGCACCGCGGAAACACTGGTGCGATCGGCCGATCTCGCGCTGTATCGATCAAAAGACGCCGGTGGCGGCGTTCATCATGTCTATGAGCCTCAGCTTCACGCCGTGGCAGAGGAACGCCGCGTGCTCGAAATGGCACTGCGCAAGGCACTCGCCAATGGTGAGATGTCGCTCAACTACCAGCCAGTGGTAAGTGCCAAAACGGGGGCATTGACGGGCTTTGAGGCGCTGCTGCGGTGGCACCATCCCGAACTCGGCAACATCTCCCCCGTCAAATTCATTCCGCTTGCTGAGGACACACGACTGATCGGCCCGATCGGCGAATGGGTGCTGCGTACGGCCTGCGCGGAAGCGGCACGGTGGGAAAGTCCGGTGCGGGTTGCGGTCAACGTATCGCCCGAACAGCTCAACAGTCCGAGCTTCGTCGCCATCGTCGCCTCGGCGCTCAGCAACAGTGGCCTGCCCGCCGATCGGCTCGAGCTCGAAGTGACCGAAAGCGTCTTCATGCGCGAAGGCACCGGCGCGACCAAAGTGCTGGAACGCATCCTGGACCTGGGCGTGAAGCTGTCGCTCGACGATTTTGGCACCGGCTATTCGTCGCTCGGCTACCTTAGCCGCACACGCTTCTCGTCGATCAAAATCGACCGCAGCTTTGTGCAGGGTGCTTCGAAGAAAGTACCCGAGGCGATTGCCATTATCCGCGCCGTCGTCGCGCTCGCCCAGTCGCTCGGTATGGCAACAACCGCGGAAGGGGTCGAGACCGAGGACGAGCACCGGATGGTCTACGAACTCGGCTGTACCAAGGTGCAGGGCTATTATTTCGGTCGCCCGCTGCCCGTGGAAGAAGCCCGCGCCGTCGCTGCCCGTGCACGCCCTGATGCGAGTGCCGCCGCGTAACGCCGCCAAACCGATCTTGCTTCGCCTTACCGCGCTCGCTAAAGCCTCAGTCCGCACAGGGGTGTAGCTCAGTTGGTTAGAGCGTCGGTCTCCAAAACCGAAGGCCCTCGGTTCGAGTCCGAGCTCCCCTGCCACTTCCCGCCTTTTTCCGTCGCTTTTGCAGCCGGTCTTGCCTTTTCGCCGGTCGCTCGCTAGATGCTGTTTCCATTCCGAACATGGGGATGAGCGCGGCTGGTTCGACAAGGACCAGGCGGCGGCTCTTTGCCCCGGACGCGGCGCTTTTGAACAGGTTGCAACGACGTGGCAAAAACGAACCCACTTGAGTTCATCAATCAGGTCCAAGCTGAGCGCAAGAAAGTCACTTGGCCGACGCGGCGCGAAACGGTCATGACCGGAGTGATGGTGATGATCATGACGCTGATGCTCGGGGTGTTTTTCTTCACGATCGATTCGATCTTTGCAGCGATCGTTAAACTGCTGCTGTCGTTCGCAAAATAAGCGTGGAAGCAAGGACGCATTAACGCATGGCACGCTGGTACATCATTCACGCTTATTCCGGTTTCGAGGGCAAAGTCCGCGATTCGATCATGGCAGAGGCGACCCGTATGGGGCTTGATCGGCTGGTCGAGGCGGTCGAAGTGCCGACCGAGACGATTACCGAGGCGCGCCGGGGCAAGAAGATCCAGGTCGAGCGCAAGTTTATGCCGGGCTATGTGCTCGCCAAGCTCGATATGAATGACGACGTCTATCACCTGGTGAAGAACACGCCGAAGGTCACGGGCTTCCTCGGAT
>CAZWAL010000108.1:0-9191 GCA_964631905.1 uncultured Stakelama sp. | reverse complement strand
GCGCGTCGATCGAGGATAGCCGGCAGAAGCTGGAATATGACCTCTATTACGCCAAAAACTATTCGCCTTTCCTCGATCTGCTGATCCTGTTGCAAACGATCCGCGTCGTGCTGTGGCCCGAAGGCGCACGGTGACATGATGGTCGCGACCCTGATCGTCTGGGTGCACGCCATGGCGGCGCTGGTATTCGGAGCGCTTGCACTGTCGCAGGTGCGCAGGGCCGGAGCGGCGTTGCCGCGTATGGCGTTCCTTGTCGCGCTGGTCATGACGGCGTTTTGGGCTTTGGCGGTTGCGGGGATCGGTGCGGGCGATCCGATCAGCTCGATTGCGGAGGCGGCGCGCAACATTGCCTGGCTGGTCTTCATGGGCGCGTTAATGCGGCGCGGCTATGAAACCCCGTCCGTGCGCGCCGTGGCTATAATCTACGTCATGGTAGCCATCATGGTCGTTATCGGAACGGGCCTATCCGTCATCGCGGCGGCGCTGCCTGCCACCACCGATAATTTTGCCATCGCCAAGGTCGCGCTGATCCTGCGGATGCTGGTGGCGGTGACGGCGCTGGTTCTCGTCGATCATCTCTACAAGGCGGTGGCGCCCGCCGCACGCGGCGGCATTCGCCTGGCGGTTGCGGCGCTTGCGCTGATGTGGGGGCTGGATCTGGGGCTGTATGCGCTGTCGTACATCGACGGTGATCAGTCTGTCGTGCTGACGTTGCTGCGCGGTTTGGCGATCGTGCTGATCGCCCCGCTGTTTGCGGTGGCCGCGCATCGCAATGGCGATTGGACGCTGCAATTGTCGCGCACGATTGCCTATCAGTCGATTTCATTCGGTGGCTTCGTCGTTTACGTGGGGGTTAACGCGCTCGCGACCAGCGCGCTGGGGACGATCGGCGGCGATTATGGCCGCTTGTTGCAGACGGCGTTCGTCGTGGGATCGACGACCGCGCTCGTCACGATCGTGTCGACGCCGTGGCTGCGTGCCTGGATCAAGGTGAAGCTCGCCAAGCATTTCTTCACCCACCGCTATGATTACCGCGCCGAATGGCTCCGCTTCACCGATACGCTCGGCAAGCCGGGCGATGGGGCGGCACCACTTGACGAACGCATTGTCAAAGCCGTCGCCGACCTGACCGATTCGCCCGCCGGCATGTTGCTGGTGCCCGATGGGGCCGGGCTGGGGCAGGGCGCGGTGTGGAACTGGGAGCGGGGTGGAGCGCCGTCGCAGAGCGGCGAGGCGATGCTTGCCCGTTATTTGGAAGGCACTGGCCGCATCATCGAACTGGACAGCGTACGCGCCGAAACCGCCGACAAGCCGGAAATCGATATCGTGCCAATCTGGATGCTCGACCGGGCCGATGCCTGGGTGCTGGTGCCGCTGGTCCATTTCGGCAAACTGGCCGGCGTTATCCTGCTCGCGCGCCCGCCGATCGACCGGCGGCCGGACTGGGAGGATCTCGATCTGCTGCGCATCGCCGGGCGGCAAGTCGCCAGTTATCTGGCGGAAGCGCGCGCGCATGAAGCGCTGTCGGACGCGCAGCGCTTCGACGAGTTCAATCGCCGCTTTGCCTTCATCATGCACGATATCAAGAACCTGGTGAGCCAGCTGAGTCTGGTCGCGCGCAATGCCGAACGCCACGCCGAGAACCCCGATTTCCGCGCCGATATGGTGGCGACATTGCAGAATTCGGCGGCGCGGATGAACGATCTGCTTGCCCGCCTGTCGCAGCACCATAGCGGCAGGCCCGAAGCGCTGGGGCCAGTGGAGATCGTGCCGCTGATCGAGCGCGTTATCGCCTTGCGCCGTGCCCAGCACCCGATCGCCACTGCTGGCCTGCGCGATGCGATTGCGCTCGCCGATCCGGCGCGAGTCGAACAGTTGCTTGGCCATCTGCTGCAAAACGCGATCGAAGCCAGCCCGGTCGATGATCCGATCACGGTGATGGTCGGGCGAACGGATGACGCGATCACCATTGATGTCGTCGATCATGGTCCTGGCATGAGCCCGGCCTTCATCCGCGAAAAGCTGTTCAAACCGTTCGTCTCGTCAAAAGCAGGTGGGTTCGGGCTGGGCGCATTCGAGGCTCGGCAGCTGGCCGAGGCGATGGGTGGCCGCGTTGACGCCTATAGCCGCGAAGGCGAGGGCAGTCGGTTCCGGATCACCTTGCCAGCCGCGCTCGCGGGTCGCGTCCGGATGGGGCAGGCGGCATGAGCACGATATCGACCCGCAAATTGCTGATCGTAGAGGATGATCCAGGGCTGCAGCGCCAATTGCGCTGGGCCTATGATGGCTATGAGGTGCTGGTCGCCAGCGACCGTACCGAGGCACTGGCGGTGCTGCGTGCCGAAGCGCCGGATGTGGTGACGCTCGATCTTGGCCTGCCGCCCGATCCCGACGGCGTGACTGAGGGGTTCGCGACGCTCGATGCGATCCTGTCGCTCAAGCCCGATACCAAGGTGGTCGTCGCATCGGGGCATGGCGCGCGCGACAGTGCGCTGCGGGCGATCGAGCACGGCGCGTGGGATTTCTATCAGAAACCGATCGATATCGACCAATTGGGGCTGATCGTCTCGCGGGCCTTCCACGTCCATGCGCTCGAGGCGGAGAATCGTCGGCTGGCGGATAGTGCGGCGGCAACGACAGCGCTTGGCGGCATGATTACGGCCGCGCCCGAGATGCTGAAGGTGACGCGCACGATCGAGCGGGTCGCACCGGCCGATGTCTCGGTTATGCTGCTGGGTGCCAGCGGCACCGGCAAGGAGCTGCTCGCACGCGGGCTGCACGAGGCAAGCGGCCGCAGCAAGGGCGCGTTCATTGCGATCAATTGTGCGGCGATCCCCGAAACACTGCTGGAAAGCGAATTGTTCGGGCACGAAAAGGGCGCGTTCACGGGGGCGGTTAAGACCACAGAGGGCAAGATCGAGCAGGCGCAGGGGGGCACGCTTTTCCTCGATGAGGTCGGCGATATTCCGCTGCCGTTACAGGTAAAGCTGCTGCGCTTCCTGCAGGAACGCGTGATCGAGCGGATCGGTGGGCGCAAGCCGATTGCGGTCGATACGCGGATCGTGTGCGCGACGCATCAGGATGTCGACGCGATGATCGCCGATGGGCGGTTCCGTGACGATCTCTATTACCGGCTGGCGGAAATCGTCGTGCGTATTCCGTCGCTCGCGGAGCGCACCGGTGATGCCGGGCTGCTCGCGCGGCATTTCCTGAAGAAATATGCCAAGGCAATGAACTCGGGGGTCACCAGCCTTGCGCCCGATGCGCGCGCCGCCATCGATGCCTGGGGCTGGCCCGGCAATGTCCGCGAGCTCGAAAACCGCATGAAACGCGCGGTGATCATGGCCGAGGGCAAGGCGATTACCGCTGCCGATCTTGACCTGGCAGGCGACGCCGAGCCCGAGCCGCTAAACCTGAAAGCGGTGCGCGAAACCGCTGACCGCGCCGCGATCCGCCATGCGCTGGCAAGGGCAGACGGCAATATATCGAACACCGCCAAGCTGCTCGGGGTCAGCCGCCCGACGCTCTATGATTTGCTCAAATCCTATGATCTTCATGTTTGACCATCGCCGGCGGGCGATCGCATTGGTGGGCGTTGTCACAGCTCTGCTCGCGTTGGCCGGCCTGACCGTTCCAGCCCACGCCGATGGCGCAACCGCGCGGCAGGAACTGGCGCAGAGCCTTGGGCTGCTGAACAAGAATCAGGCGACGGCTGCGCGCACCCATGCGCTGAAGGCAGTCAACGCGGATCCGGGCTGGGGCCTTGCCCATGCTGTGCTCGCGCGCACCTATCTGGCTCTCGGCGAGGGTGCAGCGGCCGAGGGCGAACTTGGCCGTGCACGCGATGCCGGGTTCGATATGGCGCGGGCACATCAGCTTTATGCCCATGCCTGGCTGTTGCAGGGCGACCCGAAACGTGCGCTGGGCGAGATCGATCGGGCGCAACCACGCTACCGGCTCTATGCGCTGCGCATCGGCGCGCGGGCGCTCGCGGCGCAGGGCAAGCTGCCTGAAGCCCAGCGGCTGCTCGCGAAAATTCTCGAGACGACCGACGGCGCTGATGGACTTGCCTGGGCCGATTTGGGCCGGGTGCGGCAGCAATCGAGCGACATCGCCGGGGCGATTGCCGCCGCAGACCGCGCGCTTGCGATCGACCGGGGCAATGTCGACGCGCTGGTGTTGCGCGGCGAACTTGTGCGCGGTCAATATGGGTTGATCGCCGCGCTGCCGTGGTTCGAAACGGCGCTGAAAATCGATCCGTGGCGGCACGATGCACTGATCCAATATGCGGCAACGCTGGGCGATGCGGGGCGCTACACAGCGATGCTAGGCGCGACGCGGCGCGCACTGGCGGCACGGCCCGGCAGCCCGCAGGCGCTGTACCTGCAGGCCGTGATGGCCGCGCGCGCGGAGAATGACGATCTTGCGCGCAGCCTGATGCAGCGCACCAATGGCGCGCTGGTCGGCCAGCCAGGGCCACTGTTGCTGGGCGGGCTGCTCGATTACCGGGCGGGTGCCTATCAACAGGCGATCGATCAGTGGCGCGGGTTGCTCAGCATGCAGCCGATGAACCTCGATGCGCGGCGATTGCTGGGCGCTGCATTGCTCAAGTCGGGCGATGCGCCGGGCGCACTGGCCGTCCTGCGCGCAATCGCCGTCCGCGGCGATGCCGACAGCTACGTCCTTCGACTGGCGGGACAGGCATTCGAATCAACAAACGAGCGTGATTGGGCTGCGCGGCTGCTCGATCGCGCAGCGATCCCTGCGCAGGATGTGACGAGCCCGTTCGGCAGCGATGTCCCGCTTGCGGCAGCGGCCGGCGCGCTCGATCAGCGTCCCGACGATCCGGTGCTTGCCGTCACTTATGTCCGCGGGCTGATCGACAGCGGGCGGCTGGGCGCAGCACTGGCGGAGGCGCAGCGGCTGGTGCGACAGGCACCCGGCGCACCCCAGGCGCATCTACTCGTCGGTGACACGCTGATGCAGATGCAGCGCCCGCGCGACGCCGCCACCGCTTATGCCCGCGCCGCCAATCTGCGCTTCGATGAAGCGACGATGCTGCGTGTGGTCGATGCCTATGATCGCGCCGGTGATCTGCGCAAGGCAGCGGTGGTGCTGGCGCTGTTTCAGGCGCAAAATCCGCTGAATGTCGCCGCACTTCGACTGGCGGCGCATTGGCAGATCGCCGCCGGCGAATGGGATGCAGCGATCGACGGGCTGGAAGGGCTGCGTGCCCGGCTCGGCAACCGCGATGCGACACTGCTGGCCGAACTCGCTTATGCTTATGCGGGGAACGGTGAGCTTGATGCGGCCCGACTCTACGGCGCGGCCGCCTATCGTCTGGCGCCCCTGAATCCAGCCGCAACCGATGCCTTTGGTTGGGCGCTGTATCAGGCAGGCGAGAATGAAGCGGCGCTGGAGCTGATGCGCAAGGCAGTGTCGATCGCGCCATGGCATAGCGGGCTGCGATGGCACATCGCCCAGGTGGAGGCGGAGCTAGGCCAAAAGGAAGCCGCCCGTGCCGATATCGCACGGGTGCTCGCCGATCCACGCTTTGCCGATCGCGCGCCAGCACGCGCGTTACTGGCTGATTTGGGTTCAGGCGCATAAAACGACTGTGTGGAACAATCGCCGGGCATTATTGATTGACTTGTCCGTCGATAACCTGACCCAAATACCGTATGCCGAAACTCGTTGAATTTGATCTCGCCGACGCACTCGTCGACTGGTTTCCGGTCTGGGTCACCCAGATCGGGGTCGGTGTTTTTACCGTCGTGACGTTCGGCTTGATGCGCGTATCGCTCGATTTCTTTGCGCCCGGCGTGGCCCCGTTCGCGATGATTTTTCCGGGAATAATGCTTGCGACGCTGGCGGGGCGGTTGCTGGCGGGCGTGATCTGTGCCGTTTCGCTGGTTCTTGGCGCCTGGTATTTCATCATGCCTGTTCAGCGCTCTTTCGCGTTTGCTGATTCGTCAGGGCTTGCAACCATCATTATGGTATCGATCGCGGCTGTTATCACAGTCACATTCGCCGAAGTTTTTCGCCGCGCGGTGCGCAACGCCGCTGCCGAACGCGATCGCCAGATCGCTGAACGCGATCTGTTTCTCGAAGAGTTTGACCACCGCGTGAAGAACAACTTCGCGATCGTGGTCAGCTTGCTTGAGCTTCAGCGCCGTCGCGCCGATCCGACGACGGCGGCTGCGCTTCGCGAGGCGCTGATGCGCGTGGAGAGCATTGGCCGCGCACACCGGCATTTGTATCGCGGCGGTGATCAGCCCGGTGCGGTGCAGATCAGCCAGTACCTGTCTGAATTGTGCGCGGCGCTGGCCGATGTCCTCAATATGCGTGGCGCAATCTCTCTAGATTTTTCCAGTGACGATGCTTTGTTGCCGCGCGACCGGGCAGTATCCATCGGCCTTGTCGTCAACGAACTGGTGACCAACGCGACCAAGCATGCCTTTCATGATCGCGAAGCCGGGACGATTGCGGTGTCATTCCGTCAGGCACCCGGCGGGTGGCAGGTGGTTGTCGCCGATGACGGGATTGGAATGCCGGCGCGGATGACGACCCAAAAGCGCGACGGTGGGCTGGGATCGAAGCTGGTCGAAGCCTTTGCCCGTCAGGCCGACGGCACCATCAGCACCCAGAGCGATTCGACGGGGACAAGGGTGACGCTCAGCCTGGCAGCGTAACATCGCCGGATCAGCCGAGCGCTTCGAGCTGTTCCGCCAGTTCGAGCCAACGCATTTCGGCCGCTTCCTTTTCGGTGCGTTCGCGTTCGATGGCTTTAGTCAGCGCCTCGAACCGGGCAAAATCGCGGGTGTAGAGATCGGGATCGGCGAGCAGCGCTTCGTTGCGGGCGATGGCCTTTTCCATCTCCTCGATCCGCTTGGGAAGCTGATCATAATCACGCTGGTCCTTGTAGGTCAGCTTGGCGCGCGACGGCGGCGGTGGTGCGGGGGTGGCGCTTGATGGCTTGGTTGCCGGAGCGCGCTTGGTGTCGACCCGCTGGCTGCGCTGACGCTCCCAGTCTTCATAACCACCCGCCACCACATCGACATGACCGCTGCCGTCGAGGCCCAGCGTGATCGTCACCGTACGATCGAGGAAATCGCGATCATGGCTGACAATCAGCACGGTGCCGTCATAATCGCCGATCACTTCCTGCAGCAGATCGAGCGTTTCGAGATCGAGGTCGTTGGTCGGCTCGTCGAGCACCAGCAGGTTGGAGGGGCGGGCAAATTCGCGCGCCAGCAACAGCCGCGACCGTTCGCCGCCCGACAGCGTCGCAATCCGCGCCTCGGTCATGTTCGGATCGAACAGGAATTCCTTCAGATAACCCGCGATGTGTTTTTTGACGCCCTGCACCTCAATCCATTCGCCGCCGTCGCACAGCACGTCGCGCACCGTCTTTTCCGGCGACATCAGGCTGCGCTGTTGATCGATGATCACCCCGTCGAGCGTCTTGGCAAGGCGGATATGGCCGGTGTCGGGTGCGATCTCCCCGGTCAGCAGCTTGAGCAGGGTCGTCTTGCCTGCGCCATTTTTGCCGACGATACCGATCCGGTCTCCGCGCGTAACGCGCAGCGTCAGGTCGCTGATGATGGTGCGATCGCCGTATTTCTTGGTGACAGCCTTGGCGTCGATCACCGTCTTGGTGCGAACGTCATCATTGCCGATCGTCAGATTGGCGGACCCTTGCGGCCCCAGTATGGCCGCGCGAGTGGCGCGCATTTCCTTCAGCTTTGCCAGCCGCCCCTGGTTGCGCCGCCGCCGCCCGGTGACCCCGCGCAGCAGCCAATGCTCCTCGAGCTTCAGCTTGGCATCGAGCCGCTCGGCGTTGCGCGCTTCCTCGGCATAGACGGTCTCGGTCCACGCCTCGAATCCGCCGAACCCGACTTCGGCGCGGCGGATCGATCCGCGATCGAGCCACAATGTCTGCTTGGTCAGCCGGGTCAGAAAGGTGCGATCATGGCTGATGACGACAAACGCCCCGCGGAACCGCGCGAGCCAGTTTTCGAGCCACTCGATCGCGGCGATGTCGAGATGGTTGGTCGGTTCGTCGAGCAGCAGCACATCGGGGTCCTGCGCGAGGGCACGGACGATGGCGGCGCGGCGGCGTTCCCCGCCTGAGGCACTGGTAGCTTCGCGGGTCAGGTCGATACCGAGCTGGTCAGCGATTGCCTCGGCCTCATGCTTTTCGGGCGCATCGTCACCCGCCATCACGAAATCTTCGAGCGTGGCAAAGCCGGTTACTTGCGGATCCTGCTCCAGCAAAATCACCCGCGTGCCGGGCACGATCGTCCGCCGGCCCTCGTCCGCCTCGATCCGTCCGCCGATCAGCTTGAGCAGCGTCGTCTTGCCCGCGCCGTTGCGGCCGATCAGCGCGAGCCGGTCGCGCGTGCCGATATGGATGTCGAGGTCGCGGAACAGCCAGCCGGAGCCCTGGACGAGCCCGAGATTTACATACGCAAGGATTGGTGCAGCCATGGGGGTGCCGTTAGGGCGCTTGTTGCGCTGCGGCAAGTTGCTGTTGGCTGACGAGTGCATTCACGGGCTGTTCAACGCGCACGCCCTATGCCAATTCCCATGACGATGAAGTTCCCCCTTCTCTTGGCCGCCTGTGCGGTGCTTGCTGGCTGCGGCCATGCGCAGGCGCAACGGCGTGGTGAACAGGCCGACGTGCGGGTGCAGCTCCGCAGTGGCCGCCTGTTGCCGCTGCGTGACATCGAACGCCGTGTCCTTCCGACCATGAACGGCGCGCAGTATATCGGCTTTGATTTCGATTCCGACACCGGGATTTACACGTTGAAGTTCTTGCGCAAAGGCGATGTGATCTGGGTCGATGTCGATGGTAGTACAGGCCAGATCGTCGGCCGGACGGGGTATTGACCAGCCCAGTGATTACCAAGCGTTGCCAATCGCGACCGACCAAGGGGATGAAATAATGCGCGTGTTGATCGTCGAGGATGAGCCAAGCCTGGGCCAGCAGTTGAAGAACACGCTGGAGGGCGCCGGCTATGCGATCGATCTGGCGACGGACGGCGAGGAAGGCCTCTTCCTCGGTCAGACCGAAAGCTATGACGCGGTAGTGCTCGATCTCGGCCTGCCCGAGATTGACGGGCTGACGGTGCTCGATAGCTGGCGCAAGCAAGGCAAGGTGATGCCCTTCCTCGTGCTCCCTGCGCGCG
>CAZWAL010000107.1:0-9209 GCA_964631905.1 uncultured Stakelama sp. | reverse complement strand
GAAATATTGAGATCCTGACAGCAAAATCAGCGATTTACTTGGGGAATGTGGGTTGATAGGGCATTCGATATTGGCGATATCGGCCAATCGACCAGCCGGATCGTCATCACCGGGGCAAGCGGATGGCTTGGCCAAACGACGCTTCACCTGCTGGCAGATACTTTTGGGCGACGATGGGTCGCCGAAAATGTATGCTGCTTCGGCTCGAAAGCCGGCAATATCGCCCTCGAGAAAGACTGGTCCGTCGCGCAAGCGCCAATCAGCGCAATTGGAGCGCTTGATCGCAAGGCGACATGGTTATGCCATTACGCGTTTTTGACCAAGGACCGCGCAGCATCGATGGATGAAAATACCTATCGTGCGGCGAACCAACGGATCACAGGGTCTGTGTACGACGCGCTCGATGCGATCGGCTGTAACCGCATCTTCCTTGCGTCTTCAGGTGCAGCGCGGCGGGCAGACGATGAGGGCGCACCCGATGATCTGCGCCTTTACGGTGGAATGAAGCGCGATGACGAGCACCGGTTCGCCGAATGGGCGGCCGGGCGCGATGGCCGCGCCACCGTCAATGCTCGCATATTTAGCCTGTCGGGGGCGTTCATGAACAAGCACCAGGCATATGCCCTCGCGAGTTTCATTCTGGCAGCGCTGGCGGATCGCTCAATTAAGGTGAGCGCCGCGCGGCCGGTGTTCCGGTCTTATGTGGATGCCCGCGAACTGGTGACCTTGGCATTTGCCGAAATGGCGAGAGCTATAACTGGCGTAACCGCGTTCGATAGCGGTGGCGTGCCGATGGAGATGCATGACATCGCGATTGCAGTCAGCAATGAGATCAATCAAGTGGCGGTAGAACGCGCATCAATGACGTCTGCCGTAGGCGATCATTATTACGGCGATAATGATTACTACCAAGCCTTGCTATCACGTCACGGGCTGCAGCACTTGGCGTTTCCTGATCAGATCAAGCGGACCGCTGCCTTCATACAATCCATTAGTGGCTGACTCGCAATGGACGTTTCCACATTAGTCACAGCATGGGGATTAATGCGCGGCGCCGCGCTCGTCGGAGTGTTTTCCATTTGTACTGCGCACGTAGTATTATTTTTTCCAAGCCTGAACTGTTGAGCTGCATGCACCTCGATCAGATGGGTCTTCTTTGCTTTTTTGGTGTGGCGGTGGGTGGGGGGATACCGTAGATCTATGCTAAGCGGGCTAAGCGGGCTAAGCGGGCTAAGTGCCGCCGCGCCATGACCAACGACTGCTGGATATGGCTGCCTGACCATCGGTAATTAGCGGCGATAGTGGCGTTGACGCAGGTGCAGCGCTTGCAGAGCGGCAAGCTTTGTTCTTCATGAGGGCAGTTGTGATTATGCTGGCTGTGATTCAGGGCATATCCCCGCACGTTTTGCCCGCTTCGATTCCTCGGACGTCATCCTACGAAGGATGACCGTTTCGACAAAACTGTTCGAATAGCCATTGAGCGCGGAAGCGCCATGGCTTCACCTAGATTGCCGTGTTAGGGCAATCGCCTTGGATGGATTATCGTCGGATGTGTAGAAATGGTGACTGATCGATTGCTGGGGTTGAATTGCTCGAGCGGCTATCGACTTGCTTACGACGTTGGGCGGCAAGCTCGGCGAAGCAGACTGTGCCTCGGACTAGGCGCGCTTATTTGTGCAATTGGCACAACCCCGCTCGCAGCCCAGACTTTAGGCCAAATTGGGACCAATCAGCCTAGCCAGACCAGCGATGCAACCGACCGCCAACAGGATCGCCAGCAGCAACGTCGCCAGTCAAGTGACAATGACAACAATAACGACAGGCAGGAATCACTGGCGAGCGATCGTCCATCCATCACCGATCCGAATGCGAGTTCCGACGATGAGGGCGAGCCGAACCTCGACACGCCTTCGCAGAAGATAAAGGCGCCAGCCAAACCGAGCGAGTTTGAGCGTTATGTGAAAGACACCACCGGCCGAACTATCGAGCGATTCGGTACAGAGCTGCTCGTCGCCGCTGCGCGCGATTTTGCAGTGCCGGCGGTATCGACGGTACCTCCGGATTATGCCCTGAACGTCGGTGATGAAGTGTCGATTGCGCTAAGCGGATCGATTGAGGGGAGTGCAAATTTTACGATCGATACCAGCGGTCGCGTATTCTTGCCAAAAGTCGGAAGCATCAACCTTGTCGGCGTACGTTTCCGCGACCTGAAGGACCGCATCATCAGTGCGGTTGGATTGCAATATCGCGGCTTTCAAGTCTCGGTGGGGATTAGGAAACTGCGCGGCGTACGCGTCTATGTTACCGGCTTTGCCAATAATCCCGGTGCCTACACCGTAAATAGTCTGTCAACATTGGTGAACGCGGTCCTTGCTGCCGGGGGGCCAAATTCGGGCGGCAGTTTCCGATCAGTCAAGTTGATCCGGAATGGCGTCGAGGTGTCAGATTTCGATTTATACGAACTGTTGATTAACGGTGACCGATCGAATGACGCGTTGCTTCAAAATGAAGACGTGCTTTTCATTCCGCCTGCTGGTCAGCAAGCCGCTGTGATCGGCAGTATCAACAAAGAGGCAATTTACGAAACACGCGCCGGCGAAACCATCTCTCAGCTATTGAAATTTGCTGGCGGTCCTAACACGTTAGCGGACACCGATCGATTGGTAATTTACAGTCTTTCTGACAAGAATACGGTCGGCAGCAGAGAAATCACACGTGATCAGGCAAGCCGTGAGCTAACAAAGACGGGGGATATCGTGCAGATACTGTCCCGCGGGTCATTGGTTCAACCGCTTGATCGTCAAAAGGTGCTTGTACGAATTGAGGGCGAGGTTAACCGCCCGGGCAATTATTATGTCGCTTCAAATACACCGTTGTCGGTTGTCATCCAGATGGCCGGTGGTCTGACGCCGCGCGCCTTTGTTTACGGTACGGTGTTCACACGGGCCTCGACCTTGGTGCAGCAGCGCCGTAGCTTTATCGAGGCAATCGATCAGGTTGAAACCGCGCTTGCCGGTGCGCCATTGACTGGGGACAGCACTGTCGGTGGGGGTGACCGTGTCGGTCAGATTGCCGCGGCGCGTGCTGTGCTTGAAAAGTTACGCGACGCCGAACCAGACGGTCGCCTCGTACTGTCGATCCCTTATGCGTCGACTGAATTGCCCAGTGACTTAGTTTTGGAAAACAACGACCATATTGTCGTGCCTCCACGTCAGGAGACGGTTGGCGTTTTTGGTTCAGTTTATCGACCTGCCACATTCAGGCTTGCCGACGAGAGGCCTTTGCGCGTGAAAGACTATATCGAACGTGCTGGAGGCCGAACGCTTATCGCCGACCGTCAGAATATCTTTGTCGTTCGTGCCAGTGGTGATGTGTTGACGCGCAGACGCGGTGCATTATCAGCGCGCGTTCAACCGGGAGACGTCGTTTTCGTGCCTGTTAAGACGCAATCATCCTCCATTTTTGCAAAGATTCGAGACATAAGCGCGATCATCTTCCAACTCGGCATCGGTGCGGCTGCTCTTGCGGCGATTCGATGATGAAGCGCCCTTTCGGCATTATGGCCTTTCTTACGCACTCGGCCCGCATGCCGACGCCCATGGTGCGACGTACCATTTTGGCCATCGTGGTTGTACTTTGCCTGGTGTTGACCCTGTTTCCCGAACGTTATCGGGCAGCCGTGAGTTTGACGCCCACTGAGCCGTCAAGCTTGGGCCTAAGTGGTACATTGAGCCAGCTTGGCGCGGTTGGATCCGTGTTTGGCAATCAGGCCGCGGTTGAAGTAAGCCTTAAAATTGCGCGCAGTGACTATGTCCGCGCATTGGTCTCGAAACAGCTCGATCTCGAACGGCGTTTCAATCGTACGCCGCTCGAGAACTCGCGCTGGTTGCGGCGCAACATTAGCGTCCGCGCGTTGCGGGGTGGCATCATTGAGTTCGAAACAACATTACGTGACGCCAAGTTTGCCCACGAACTCATCGCCGCCTATGGCGAGGCTGTCCGTGAGCAGCTTGCTGTCGTGTCTCGCAACCAGACAGCGTATAAACGCAAAGTACTTGTCGACCTGGTAGAGCAATCGAGCGAACGCCTTGCAGAGGCGCAAAGACGATATGACCTATTTCGACTCAGGACGCGCTACAGCTCACCCCAGGCTGCGATTGGGGCTGTGGGCGATCGTATTCCCAAATTGGAAGATACGATCAAATCCAAACAGGTCGCACTGAACGCTGCGCGACAATTTGCGACCGACGACAATCTGACTGTGCGAGAAATCATGGCTGAGATTTCCGCATTACAGCGGCAACTTGCACAGGCACGATCGACGTCACCGTCAAATGTGAACTCGGTGGGACGCGTGATCAAGGAATCAACCGAGGTCGATCGCCTGCGTCGCAATCTCGACATCGCCCTTACCCTGTACGAAAGCTACAAGCGCTATCTACAGGGCACTGCGGTCGAAGATCTTACGTCGACAGCGAATGTGCGCATTCTTGAGCCAGCATATATCGATACGACGCGGCAGTATAACTGGACGTTTGCGCTGATCGGTCTTCTTGTAGCTGCCTTTGGTCTGGCCATGGAGTTCTATCTGCTGCGACCGCCCGTGGGAGAGCACGGAGTGACGAAATGACACCGGCAGCCGTGGCGGAACGGCCCGATATCACGGTGGTAATCCCGTGTTATAATGAAGAGGAAAATGCCGAAGCAATATGCTCAGCCGTTATTGAACAGCTCGAACCTCTTCAGATATCCTTTGATATATTGTTCATCGACAACCGGTCGAGCGATTCGACGGTTGAAATCATCAAGCGTTTATGTGCGGCGGATCCCAGAGTTCGCTTAATCGTCAACACGCGCAACTTCGGTCAGATGCGATCGCCAACCCACGCGATCTATCAGGCCAGAGGACGTGCTGTCATTGGGTTATGTGCGGATTTTCAGGACCCGCCGGAACTCATTCCCGAACTTGTAGCGCGTTGGCGTGCCGGAGCCGACATCGTGCTCTGCATCCGTGACAGCGAGGTGAAGTCGGGGCTAATCCTCCGCACCATTCGTCGTGTGTCATATTGGCTCGCCAATAAATTTGGGGATTATCCGATCATACAGAACGCGACTGGCTTTGGCCTGTATGATGCGCGTGTGGTCGATGCAACCAGAACACTTGCTGAACCTGAGCCATTCTTTCGCGGTATGCTAGTAGAGACCGGTTACAGAATTGAAACAATCAAATATGTTCGGCCACCTCGCGCGGCGGGTGCATCGAAAAACGACTTCTTTGCGTTGTTGGACTTTGCAATGTCGGCGCTCTCGGGGTCGTCGAAGCGGCTATTGCGCGCACCGATGTACCTTGGCGCATTGTGCATTCTCATCGCGGCGTTGATGTTTGCAAGCGGACTTGTAGCATATTTTGCCGGTCGGCCTATCGCCGGCTGGTTCATTGCAATGATCGTTCAAGTGCAGCTGGGTCTTTTGTTTGGCTCGATTGGTCTGATCGGTGACAACGTTCGTATCATATCGGAAAGGACGCGCCGTACGCCTCTCGTGATCGAGTTAGAGCGTATCAATTTTCCGGCAGACTATTGATGATTATCGGTCAGATACGCCAATCCAATATTTGGGAAATTATTCGCTTCTACCAAGCCGCAGCAGTAAACACACTGTTCGGCTTTTCGGCGTATGCGCTGTTGGTTTGGCTTGGTGTCAACCTTTTTGTTAGCCAGGCGCTAGCCCATGTCTTGGGGGTTGCATTCAACTATTTTACATATAGCCGTCATGTCTTTGCAGATCGAAAAGCTGCTAAGGCTAAGTTTGTGGTGACTTATGTGTTGGCCTATTTCGCTAACCTATTAGCGCTTATTGTTGTATCACGATTTATCAAATCACCGTACTTGGCGGGGTTGGTATCAGCGATTGCAGTGTCAGTGGCAAACTTTGTCGTATTGAAGTTCCTCGTCTTCAGGGCCGAAAGTGCATGATGGGCCAAGGTCGTCGGTTTGGAGCATCGCTTTGGGTTGAGGGCCTATTTGGGATCGGGATACTCATTGGCATCGCCTATGCGATGTGGGTACTTTATTATGATGGCTATTTGCCCCAGCCCTTCTTTTACGAACCCAGTGACACGTGGATGGACTGGTTCAATACAGCTTATTGGGCTCGCGACCGCGGCACCTACGATAATTGGGGGACAATTTATCCTCCCCTTTCGTTCGTCGTCTTATGGTTTTTGGGTAATAGCGCGTGCTATGCCGGAAATGAAGGGCTGGCCGTACGAGATTGCGATTGGGTCGGTGTAGTGTCCCTTCACGCAATATTTTTATTAAACATTGTTCTTGTTGCAAAGTCTTTCATCAAAATCGACAGACTTACAGCGCTACCGCGGAGCATCGCGCTTGCGACAGGAATGCCCATGCTGTATGCACTTGAGCGCGGTAATATCTTGTTGTTGTGTTTTACATGTGTTGTTCTGGCGTTCGGGCCGCTGATTGCGTCAGCGCGTGTACGCTGGTTGTTTGCAGGGCTGGCGGTGAACTTTAAAGTCTATTTGTTTGCAACTATCGTTTCTATGCTTTTAAAAAGGCGTTGGCTTTGGACCGAAGGAGCACTGATATCTGTACTGGGAGTCTATTTTGTTAGTTACGCCCTGTTAGGTCGTGGTAGTCCCTTCGACGTTATATATAATATTACTGCATATGCTCAAGGCTTTGAGGCCTCTCAGGTTCTTGACATTTGGTATTCTTGCACTTATGGCCCGCTTATATCCCTGCTTGAGGGTAAAAACTTTCCGATTATGAGGTTAATTGGGTCGGATTTAGTCGAAGCGGGTCTTGTAATCGTTCCATTGTTTGTTCGTTTTGGGCAGGCAATGATTTTGTTCGCAGCGATTGCAACATGGTTACGTCCAGAGGCAGTGGCGACTTACAGAGTGGCGTTGTTGGGTACCACAATGGCACTGATCAGCTCAGAGGCCGGCGGCTACACTCAAATACTCGTCCTGTTTTTTCTATTCATGGAGCCTTGGCGAGGAGTTGCGAGGCCAGTTGCGATCATTTGCGGGTACATTTTGTGCATTCCTGGCGATATCTCGATCGGCTACGTGCCCCCACTCTTTCGGGATAGTTTTTTTGCTGCGAATGTCGTTGAGGTGCAACTTGGCGTCGGTCTGGGTATGTTTGTCCGACCCGGTCTTCTCATTTTGATTGGCGTTGCACTATCCGCTTCGACAATTCGTGATGTTTGTGCAGACATAGCGATGCATAAATGGAGTGATCGCTGGCGATTTCGCCGCGATTTGCCCTTAATCCCCCATATTACAAAGCCAATATTCCGAGGAGATTGACAGGGGCAGCGACCCAACAGGTCTGCATCCATCATCGTATCGTTACTGTTGAGGTCATGTTGGCTGATTGACGTATTCCCTGATTGTTACACTCAAAGGTTGAGTCCGGCTCTTTGATGATGGCTGTTTGATGGGATGGCAACATGACCTGGGGATGCTCCCAGATACGTTGGCCGGCAATCTCGGCGGGGGTCGTGCCGCCCAATTTCAAATGTGGCGTGACTTTATTGTAATCGTGCCGCCAAGCATCGAGTACGAACCGGGCATGTGCCAGCGATGTGAACAGCTTCTCGTGAAGACATTCCCGCGTGTGGTCGTCGACCATGCACAGGATGCGGAAGCAACGGCTGCGCGTCAGCGTGTCAGAGACGATGTCCAGCGACCAGCGCTGGTTGGTCCATCCGGCAGCACCATTGGCGACCTGGTTGCCCAGTGCACGCTCGCGGCCGCCGCGGCGCCGGACCCGCAGGTTCACCTCGCGAACTATCCGCAGTAGCTTCTTACGGTCGGTCGTCATGTCCTCGCACGCCAACAGATAACCGAGGCGACGATAGCCGAACCGGCGGCGCTCCACTGCCGACTCGCGAAGTCGCGCCCGCAAGGGCGCACCATCAACCCTTGTCGGCTGATAGCGGATCACCCGCCGGCTCACGCAAACCAGACGGCCGCCCGACGCTCGCTCAGCGCGTGACGCTCATGGGCTTATTCGACGGCTTCCCGCTTGGTGCCGGGCGGTACCACTTTTTTGATGCCAGATCCTTCAGCAGCACATTGTCGCGCTTCGCTTCGGCCAGAAGCTTCTTCAACGTCGCGTTCTCGTCGTGGAGCGCGCGTAACCGCCGCGTTTTTGACAACTCCGGGCCGCCGAGCTTGGCTTTGTGCTTGTAGAACGTCGCTGAGCTGATCCCATAGCGGATGAACACGTCTGTCGTCGCCATCTCGGCTTCCGGTTCCCTCAAAATTGCAATGATCTGCTCTCCGCTGAACCTGCTGCGCTTCATTTTCGTCCCACTCCTTCCAGGCGGACTCTAATAAAAATCGTTCACATTTCACGGGAGTACGCCAGTGGCTCGCCTGCAAACTTACCAGCGGCATCTGCGTATGCGTTAAATTGCCGAGACGACAACTCACAAAAACTACGGTCGGCTAAGGTCGCCGCTTGGCACGATCAATCAATTCACCCCGCTGCTTTTCACCAGGGCGTCGATTGCCAGCAATCGTTCGAGCAGCGCTTCGGCCTCATCGAGCGGGATGGCGTTGGGGCCGTCCGATTTCGCATTGTCCGGGTCGGGGTGCATTTCCATGAACAGGCCCGAAATGCCGACCGATACCGCCGCGCGCGCCAGCGGGGCGACGAATTCGCGCTGGCCACCGCTGGTCGTGCCCATGCCGCCGGGCAGCTGCACCGAGTGGGTCGCGTCGAACACCACCGGGCAGCCCGTCGCGCGCATGATTACCAGCCCGCGCATGTCGGACACGAGGTTGTTATAGCCGAAACTCGCCCCACGATCGGTGACCATCAGCGGCGCAGCAACGCCCGCTTCGGCGGCGGCGGTGCGTGCCTTGGCAGCAACATGGATCATGTCGGCGGGGGCCATGAACTGGCCTTTCTTGATGTTCGCTGCCTTGCCGCACGCCGCCACCGCTTCGATCAGATCGGTCTGCCGCGCGAGAAAGGCGGGCGTCTGCAGCACATCGACCACGCTGGCGACGGCGGCGACCTGCGCGGTTTCGTGCACATCGGTCAGCACCGGCATCGCCACTTCGCGCCGCACCTTTTCGAGGATGCGTAGCCCTTCCTCAAGGCCAGGCCCGCGAAACGAGCTGCCCGAGGTGCGGTTCGCCTTGTCGAACGAGCTTTTGTAGATGATCA
>CAZWAL010000106.1:0-9260 GCA_964631905.1 uncultured Stakelama sp. | reverse complement strand
GCGCGGTACTAAGCCAAGATCGGCGGCGAATCCACTAGTCGTTAGACGGTATTTTGCGACACATCCCGCTCAAGACCGCCGATAATCGTGGCAGCCGGGCGCGCGTGATCCCAAATCGACACTGCACCCGGGTCAGCGTCCGCGCAGCGCCGAAAGCATCGTTGCAAGTTCGGCACTGCGAAATGGCTTGGTCAGCCGCGGCACATCCGGTGCGATTCCAGCAGCATCGGCATAGCCGGAAATCACCAGCACCGGCATATCCGGGTTCTTGGCGCGAACGCGGTCGATCAACGCCATGCCCGTCATGCCACCCATCAGATGATCGGTCACGATCATATCGACCATTTGTTGTTCAAGCACTGAAAGGGCGGCCTCGCCCGATGTTGCTTCGACAACCTCATAACCGAATTCGGTCAGCATATCGGCGGTCGTCTCCCGAACTTGGTCTTCGTCATCGACCAGCAGCACAATGCCACGCCCATGCGGAATCGCTGGCGCCCCCCCCGGGGCTTCGACCTCTGGCGCGGCAGTTTCGGAGGCGGGCAGTAACAATTCGATCGTGGTGCCAAGGCCCATCTTGCTCGAAATCGATAAAGTGCCGCCCAGCTGCGATGCCAGGCCATGAACCATCGACAAGCCCAGGCCGGTTCCCTTGCCGATCCCCTTGGTCGAGAAAAACGGCTCGATCGCGTGGAGCAACGTGTGCTCATCCATGCCGACGCCGGTATCGCTGACGGTGATACGCACATAGTTGCCTGGCGTCACCCCGGCGCGCGCATCGGCACCGATCAATTGCGCGGATGCGCCGATGGTCAGGTTGCCGCCGCCCGGCATCGCGTCGCGCGCATTTACGGCCAGGTTCAGCAGCGCCATTTCGAGCTGATTCACTTCAGCGGTCGCGGCCGGCAGCGGCTCCTCGATCGCCAGATCGATGCGAATGCGCGGCCCCGATGTGCTGGCGATCAGATCACTCATCGACCGGATCAGCGCGGCGACATCGACCGGTTGCGGCTGCAGCGGCTGGCGCCGGGCAAAGGCAAGCAAACGCTGCACCAGCATGCGCGCCCGCTCGGCAGATTGCAGCCCGCCCTCGATCAGCCGACGCTCGCGGTCGCCGCCCACCCCACGCCGGCTGAGCATATCGAGCGTACCGATGATGGGGGTAAGCAGATTGTTGAAATCATGCGCAACGCCACCGGTCAACTGGCCCATCGCCTCCAGCTTTTGCGACTGGCGGAGCGCTCCTTCTGCGGTGCGACGCTCGGTGGTTTCCTGCGCTTCGGGCACGATCGCGATTAGATCGCCGTGTGCCGACAGGATCGGTCGCAGCACGAAATCGAACCACCGCCAGCCCCCTACCGGCAAGTTGACGAGCAGTTCCTGCCGCACCACGCCACCGCCCGCCACATGTCGAACCGCATCCTCGATCAGCCGGTCCATGCCAGGATTGTTAGCGAACCACGGTGTTTCCCAGAATGGCAGCCCGGCGATATCGTCGAGCGTGCATTCGATCGCCGCGAGTGAGGTTGCATTGGCATCGAGCAGCCGACCGTCGGGATCGAGCAACCCCTGAAACCCGAAGCTGGTTTCAAAAATTGTCCGGAGCCGCGCCTCCTTGGCCTGCACTTCAGCGGTGCGGGCCTGCACCTGTTCCTCCAGCGTTTCGTTGGCGCGGCGGAGTGCCGCTTCGGTAACACGAAGATCGTCGATATCGGTGTTGGTGCCCACCCATCCGGCAATGTCACCCGCTGCATCGCGCACGGGCTCTGCGCGGACCAGAAACCACCGATACCGGCCATCGGCCCGGCAAATGCGAAACTCGGTTTCGTAGACCGATCCGGTCGCAAGCGCCGCCGACCAACGTTCAGCCGCATGGGCCAGATCGTCCGGATGGACCACCTTTCCCCACGCCGTCGGCCCGTCCATCTCACCCACCTTGGTGCCGCTATACGTATAAGCCTGATCGTTGAGCCAATAGAGATCCCCGTTGGCGCGGGCCGCCCAGACCTGATTGGGCATGGCCTGTGCAAAGACGCGAAACTGCTCCTCGCTGCGTTGCAGGGCATTGGTTTCCTGCACACGCGCGGTGGTTTCGGTGACGAACGCGATCACCCCTTCCGGCTTACCGCTGTCACCGAAAACGGGCGAATAATCGAGATTGAACCAAGCCTTTTCGAGCCGACCGTTTCGCATCAAGGTGAATTCGAGGTCGCGATAGGACAAGGATCGCCCAGCCAACCCTTCTCGCAGCACCTTTTCATTGAAGGCCGCGGCTTCGGACCATGCTTCGGTCACTTTGCTCCCCAAAATTGCCGGGTGGCGCGCTTCGGCAATCTCGGCATAGCCATCATTATAGATCATGATGCCTTCGGCACCCCAGAAGAGGCAGATCGGCAGCCCCGTACTGCACATGATGCCTACCGTCGTTTGCAACGGTTGTGACCAGTGCTGGATCGGACCGAGCGGTGTCGACGACCAGTCAAATGCCCGGATCAGCGGGGCCATGAGGCAATCACTGGAAAGAAACGGCGTGGACGCAATCGGCATTGTCAGAATCGTCCCAGCACCAAGAATTACGATTATGATCGCTACCGACGCTTAATACGTTCGGCATCGTCAATGAACGATAGGGCTTGAACGATTGTTCCCGAAACCGGTGGGACCGGTGAAATCACCGAACGATATCGACCGACCTTGATCAATGGATACCCGCCACGGGCGAATCAGTCTCCGCTGATCTTCACCGGCCCAAGATCGCCCTGCCCCACCGTGGCGCTTGCCATCGCCAGCATCGCATCGAGCGATTTCTTCGCGCGCAGTCGGAGGCTCTCCTCGATCTCGATCCGCGGTTCCAGATCGCGCAGTGCGATATAGAGCTTCTCCATCGTGTTCATCGCCATATACGGACAGATGTTGCAGTTGCAGTTGCCGTCCGCACCGGGCGCACCGATGAAATTCTTCGAAGGATCGGCCTTTTCCATCTGGTGGATGATGTGCGGTTCGGTGGCGACGATCAGCGTGTCGCCGGGCATTGCTGCGGCAAAGGCCAGGATGCCGCTGGTCGACCCGACATAATCGGCATGATCGAGGATATAGGGCGGGCATTCGGGGTGCGCCGCCACCGGGGCGTCGGGGTGCTTCGCTTTAAGCTTGAGCAATTCTGTTTCGCTGAAGGCTTCGTGAACGATGCACACGCCGGGCCAGAGCAGCATCTCCCGCCCGGTCTTGCGCGCGAGATAGCCGCCCAGATGCTTGTCAGGTCCAAAGATGATCTTCTGGTCGAGCGGGATCTGGCTCAGGATTTTTTCCGCCGACGATGACGTGACGATCACGTCGGACAGCGCCTTCACCTCGGTCGAGCAGTTAATGTAGGTGAGCGCGATATGATCCGGATGCGCGGCACGGAACGCCGCGAATTTGTCTGGCGGACAGCTGTCTTCCAGGCTGCACCCGGCACGCAGATCGGGCAGCACGACGATCTTGTCGGGGCTGAGGATCTTGGCAGTATCGGCCATGAACTTCACGCCGCAAAACGCGATCACATCGGCGTCGGTCGCGGCCGCCTTGCGGCTCAGATCAAGGCTGTCGCCGACGAAATCGGCGATATCCTGAATTTCGGGCCGCTGGTAATAATGCGCCAGGATAACGGCATTGCGATCCTTGCGCAGCCGATCGATTTCGTCGCGCAGGTCTGTGCCCGTCGGGTTACCGCCAATACCACCACGTGCGTCCATGTCTTTGCTCCCGCGTCGTTGGTGCCCACATGGCCCCGGCGGAGCGCAGGATCAACCCAATGGCGACGGCGGAAATGCCAGCGGCGCGATTGCCGCACCCGGCGTGCCGGAAGTAACGGCTTCATACAGCGACAGGCCAAGCGGACTGAAGGCAATCACTTCGGTCACCACTTCGGTCGCGATCATGCCGCCAAGCCCCCACCACCAGGCCGGATGCACCCGCCCGTCGCGCCGCCAATCGGCGAAGATGCCGATCACCGGCAACAGCAGAACGACGGCAAAGGCAGTTTGGTAGGCATAGGGAATGAGCAGCGGCATTGGCAGCAAGCGACCAATGCCCGGCCCGACCAGCAACGCCATGCCGCAGTAATTCAGCCGCCGGTGCCAGCCGGTATCGGCGCGCAGCGTGACGCCCGCGCCGATCAACGCGATGCAGCCGACCAAAGACAATGGATCGAACACCAGAAAGTGCAGCGGCTGAAAGATGAAGGGCACCGTTCCCGCCCGCACATTCATCACGGTCACCGCGGTGCCGAGATACAGCATCAGCGCCAGCCAGATGAAGGCGAACCAGCCAAGCCGCCGATGCAGTGCAATCGGCCCCCGTGTCGCAAACCAGTTCTGCAATACGTAGATCCCGACCCATCCCATGAAGACGACGGCATGGGCGTGCACGATGGGCGGTCGATTGAAGGTCGACATGCCGGTGGCGGCGAAAAATCCGAACCCCGCGACAATGATCCCCGCCATCACAAAGGCCATTGTCAGGAAAAAGCCATCGTCGCTGCGTTGCTGCGGACGTGGAAATGCCACGGTCGCCATCATCAATTCTCCCCCAAGCCTGAAAGCCGGAGTAGCAAATTTGACGATCGTGGAGAATAGCACGCGGCTAGCGCGCGTTCCCCATCACTTCTTCCAGCGAGCGCGACGTGTCCCAGCGTTCGGTGCTCGGCAGGGCTTCGTCAGCAAAGCGGACCGTCACCTTGGCTTCGATCCCGACCGCACGAAGCGGCATCGCGAAACTGCGCTCCACCGCACGCCGGGTCGCATCGCGGGCGAGACCCAACGGCACAGGATCACGCGCCTGCTTGATCAGTTCCTGTTGGCCAGCCGCGCGATTGGCGGCGTCGAGCGTCTTTTCCGCATCGGTGAAGCGCGCCAGCAACCCGTTATCGCCATATTCGCGGATCTGAGTCAGGTCGATCTGCGGACCTTCGATCTCGACTGGAGGCAAGGTGACGGTGAGCGATTTGGTACTCGCGTCCCACGAAACGTCGCGCTCCTGCAGCCGCGCCAGATCAACTTCATAGCGCACCATGCCGGGCATGATCAGCGTTTTCTGGGTGCTGAAAACACCCTGCGTCTGCTTTGTCGTCACGACCGCCACAAACCGTGCGGCAAAGGCGGACAGTCGGTTCTGTTCGCGCAGTCCCTGCAGGCTGGCATTGGCGACCGTCACCGCATCGGGATCGAGCTTGTTCTGCACATAGCGGTTGAGGCCGTACAGCCCACCCACCGCCACCAGGACCAGAATGGCTATTGCTGCCAGAAATTGCAGAAAGCACCGCATCAGCCGACCTTCCACCAATGATCATTTTCGACCGTCACCAGCCCGCGGCCCTGCAGGTCAATCAGATGCGCGAGCACCGACCCACCCGCCGCGCCGAACAGCCGCCGGTCGACCCCCACATACATGCGCTCGACCAGATCGGGGATGGAGCCGACGCCCTCTTCGATCAGTCGCATGATCTGCGCCTCGCGCTGACGGCGATGCCCGAGGAAACCACGCACCTTTTGTGCGGGGTTGGTGATGGGTTCGCCGTGCGCCGGGTAATAGACATCATCGTCGCGGAGCTGCAGCTTGGCGAGGCTTCCCATATACGCGGTCATGTCGCCATCGGGCGGGGCGACGACGGTTGTCGACCAGCCCATCACATGGTCCCCCGAAAACAGAGCGCGCGCTTCGGGCAAGGCAAAGCAGAGATGGTTCGATGTGTGCCCCGGGGTTTCGACGGCGGTCAGCGTCCATCCTTTGCCGGTTACGGTATCGCCATCCGCCATCACGCGATCGGGGGCGTAATCGGCATCAAACGCCGCATCGGCGCGCGGCCCCAGATTGTCGAGCGCGAGCGGCGCGCAACCGACGATCGGCGCGCCGGTCAGCGCCTGCAGCGGCCGACTGCCCGGGCTGTGATCGTTGTGGGTGTGGGTGATGACGATTGCGGTCAGCGTGCGGCCGGCGATACCACGCATAATTGCATCGATATGCGCCGCGTCCGCCGGGCCGGGATCGATGATCGCAACATCATGCGTGCCGACGATATGCGTTTGGGTGCCGGTAAAGGTAAAGGGCGACGGATTCGGCGCGAGCACCCGCGCCACGAGCGGCCCAATCGCGATACAATCGCCGGTCGGAAGCCCTTCCATCCCCTGCAAATGCCGGTTTGCGCGCCCAAATACAAGCGCGGAACGCGCCGACCGCACACGCAGAAATCCCGGCAGGAAGGGGCACCACCCGCCGGGACTCCGTCCGATGCCAGTCGGCAGCGGAAACCGAAATGACGTTCAGTTGACCTTGGCGAGATTGGCCTCAAGCTCGGCAATCGCTTCATCCATTGCCTTCAATGCGCTGGCGCGAGCCTCGCTCGTCAGATTCTTGTTGGCGACCATGCCCGCACGTGCATTGCGTACGCCGTCCAGTGCACTGCGATAAGCATTGCGTTCGATTTCGGGCGCGCGAAACGCCATCCGCTCGGCCATCTTTTCGGCGAGACGACCCATTTCCTCGGCGCGGGCGGTATGCACCCGGGCGTTCATCGCCAACCGCTTGCCGCGCAGTTCGCAAATGATCGTAACCTTGTTGCCGTCGAACATCCGGGTGGTGACTGACTTGCCTTCCTTTGGCGCGCTATCGCCCTTGCCGTCGCCCTTGCCATCGCGACATTCGTCGATCGCGAACGCAACGCGGCCATTTGGTTCTGCGGATGAGAACGCGGTGTGCAGATCGCCCTTGTTATGGGTGAAGACGTGCAATTCGCGGCCTTCCCTGAGCTTCTTGAGACCCTTGGGTGCCTTGCCCGAGCGATCGAGGACGATGATGCGCGACTGCGATCCCCAATGCGGCGGCGTCGGCGGCGACGGCGGCGTTGGCGCATCGACTCCGGGTGCATCAGGCGCAGCCGGCGGTGGCGGCGGCAAGTCGGCAGGCGCCGCGGCCGAAGGGGGCACCGGCACCGTCGGCACCGAGGGGGCAGCCTGCGCCGCAATCGGGGCAAGCGGCGCCATGGGCGTGCGCGGCGCGGTGACGTTGTTCGCCAGACGATCGAGCTTTGCCAACTCGCTGCCGATAGTCGTGTCGACCTTCTCGCGCAGCCCCTCGGCAGCCTGAGTGCCGGACGCCGTCAGGACAAGCCCTCCCAGCGTGACGGCAACAACGGAAAGCGCGCCGCTTGCAATACGTCCCCGCGACTTCCTTTTCGTCGACAGCATCTTCAATCTCCCTTTCAAGTCGTTGATTGTATGCAGGTGGCAGGCCGCTGAAACCGCCCCACCATGCGCCGATTTCACGATCGCGCGGCCATAAGCATGGGTGAAGGCGGCATCGCGTCCGGCCAGCACGCGCGCATCGCAGGCCATTTCCTGATCGGCGCGAAAGGCACGGAAAGCGCGCCATGCCAGTGGATTGAACCAGTGCAGCGCGAGCACTACGAGCGCGATCCAGTTGGCGATCAGATCGCCGCGGGCGTGGTGCGTAAGTTCATGCACCAGCGCCAATTCACGCTCATCGGAGTCGTAGCGTTCTTCAAAATCGCACGGGAAGGCGATGTATTTGTGCCAGATTCCGAATGCCAGCGGCCCGGTTGCCGCATCCGTCTCGATCACTTCGACGCGACCGTCTGCCACCTGTTCACGACGGCGCGCCTGGAGTTTGATACGGCGGCAAAAGGCGCGGTGCGCGACCAAGTGATAGACCAGAAACGCGAGCGCCCCGATCACCCAGAAGGCGATGACGAACACAACAATCCCTGGGCCGTCAGTCGCCGCGACGGGCGGCATGGTCGCCATTCCCATTGGCGCTTCGGTCAGGTTTATCTGTGCCTGGAACAGCGCCTGGCTGGCGATCGATTCGGGTGAGTGGTCGGGACCGGCCATACCGAATATGGCCGCCTGCGGCGTCGTTGGATCGATCAGCGGGGTCACCAGCGCGCTCAGCTGCCAATCGCCGGGCAGCGGCGGCAGGACCAGACGAAGCACCGGCAGCGCCCACAGGGCATAAGCAACCGATGATCCGAACAGCTGGCGGACGGGATTACGCAGCACCAGCACCGCCAGCATCAGCAGCGACGTCGCCAGCAGCGTCTCGATCAGCCAGCCGATCATTGTTTGAGCGCCTTCAGCAGCGCTTCGATCTCGGCGATGTCATCTGCGCTCAGCTCGTCCCGTTCGGCCAAGTGCGCCACCAGCGGGGTCAGCTTGCCACCGAACAGCCGGTCCATCAGCCGCTGCGATTCGCCCGCGACATAATCCTCCCGCGCGACCACCGGGCGGTAAAGATAACGGCGGCCATCCTCCTCATGCGCGATCGCATTCTTGGCGAGAAGCCGACCGAGCAAAGTCTTGACCGTGTTGATGTTCCAATCGCGCCCGGTGCCAACGCCTTCGGCGACTTCCTGCGCGGACAGTGGCGATCGGTCCCACAAGACCTCCATCACGACATGTTCGGCATCGCTGATTCGTTCGGTCATCGCCCGCTCCTTTGATTACGCACGTAATCGCACTGACTACGCGTGTAGTCAAGAGCTTTAGGAGATGTCGTAACGGATGCGTTTTGACCGATGCTGCCTGACTGGCAGATGAACGGCGATAGTGTCGGAAAAGCTTACAGCAGCGCACCGAAGGGGGACGTCATTAACCATCGCCTGCCGCGCTTTTCCGGCATTGGCGGAGGGTTGGCACGCACGATGCTTTTAAAGAGGTACGCCGAGCGGTGACGCTTTAGCAGGGCGGATCGACAGCTTTTTCCGGTATCGCGTCGATCCGCCCGACCCGGCTTTCCCCGACAGACTCAGGATGCGGTAACGGGTGCCACCATGATCGGTGCGCGCGGACGCCCGCCCGTTACCTGCCGCGACACGGCACTTTGCAGCGCCTTGGGATAGATGTCGGTCAGCAGCCGCTCGAATGTGCGGTCCCAGCTGAACCGTGCTTCGACATGGGCGCGTGCAGCATCCCCGATCGCGTCATGGTCGCCATGCCAGACGGCCATCACATTTTCAGCCATGGTCTGGGTGTCGTCGACAGGGCCAAGCAAGCCAAGCCCTTCGGGCACACGGTCGATCATCGCACCGCTGGCAACCCCAACCACCGGCAAGCCCGACGCCTGCGCTTCGACGATCGAGATGCCGAAGGTCTCATCGGCCATGCCCGACACATAGATGTCTGACGATGCCAGCGCCCGCGCCAGCACGTCACGATCATGCACGAAACCCATGAAGTGAATCGGCAAATCGCGGCTCTCTTCCATCA
>CAZWAL010000105.1:0-9450 GCA_964631905.1 uncultured Stakelama sp. | reverse complement strand
TCGATCCGAGGAACCGGTCCGCCATCAGGCCGCCGATCAGCGGCGTCAGATAGACCAGCGCGGTAAAGCCGCCATAGACTCCCGCCGTCGTCGTGTCGCTGAACAGGAAATGCTGCGCCAGATACAGCACCAGCAGCGCGCGCATGCCATAATAGCCGAACCGCTCCATCGCCTCGGTTGAGAACAGCCGGGCCAATTGGCGCGGATGCCCGAACCATGTCTCACCGCTGGCGGGGTTCACATGGCTGATATCCGGTTCCCGAGGGGAATCGGCGGTTGGGGTATCCATAATACGCTCCCTGATACTGGCATGCCGCTCTGATGGCGGCGGTTGCGGCGGGAGACTAGCGGCAAAAGATCGGCTGTAAACAGCCTGTCGTATTTGCAACGGTTGGCGGGCCTGCGCCATCCCGCTAAAGGCGGCTGCGATGTTCAACGATACCACCACCCCGCTCTCGCTGCTCGCCACGCGCCGGTCTGGCCGACCGCGCGAGATGACTGCGCCCGGCCCCGATGCTGCCCAGCTGAACGCGATCCTCGCCATTGCCGCCCGCACGCCCGATCACGGGAAAATCAACCCGTGGCGCTTCGTGATTGTCCCCGATGCATCGCGTAGCGCGCTCGCCACGCTGATTACGACCGCCTATCTTGCCGAGCGACCCGAGGCGGCACGGCTGGAGATCGAGACGCTTGAGGCGTTCGCGACGCAGGCGCCGGCGCTGGTGGTGGTACTATCATCCCCCAATCCCGAACGGAAAATCCCGATCTGGGAGCAGGAACTGTCAGTGGGGGCGGCGTGCATGAACCTGCTCCACGCAGCGCACGCGCATGGTTTCGTCGGCGGCTGGCTGACGGGATGGGCGGCCTATTCGGATACCGTTCGCGATGCTTTTGGCGCCGCACCTGAGCGGATTGCCGGTTTCATGTTCATCGGCAGCCCGTCGCGCGACCTGGAAGAACGCCCGCGCCCCGAACCGGACAGCGTCATTTCGACGTGGATTCCCTAACGCCAATCCGCGCGACGAAGGGACTGGACGAAACGGGCGATTGCTGTATTAAGGCAGCATGACAGCGCTCAACAGCGAAGACAGCCCGGTTTACATCAAGCTGCGGGGCACGATTGCAGCAGCGATCCTGCGCGGCGATTTCCGCGCCGGTGATCAGCTGCCCTCTGTGCGCGCGCTTGCTGCCGAACATGGCGCCAATCCGCTGACGGTGGCCAAGGCCTATCAGAGCTTTCAGGACGACGGCTATGTCGAGGTGCGGCGCGGCGTTGGCATGTTTGTGCTGGCGGGTGCCGCCGAAAAGCTGCGCATCGCCGAACGCGATCATTTCATGACCACCAGCTGGCCGCGTATCCGCGATCACATCAAATTGCTCGGCATTGACGCCGCTGATCTGCTGGAAAACGCCGCCGTCTGATCAGGCGGGCGTCGGCATTGTCGATAGGCCCAGCGGAACATTCGAATAATCCCGTCGTTTCAGTTTTTTAACGAGATGATGGGATGAACACATGGTCGACAATCTAAACCCCGACAGAAATCCTGACGGCACGCATCCGGCGCGTGAAACCGTCGTGGTCACCAAGCCGCGCGGCATGAACACGCTGCTGATCGTTCTGCTTGCCGTCGCCGCGATTGTCGGCCTGTTGTTCGCCACTGGTTTCTGGAGCGCCGACGTGAAGAACGGCGCTTTGCCAGAGGTATCGGTCGAAGGCGGCGCGCTGCCCGATGTCGATCTCGATTCGAAGGAAGTCGTTGTCGGCACCACCAAGGCCGAAATCGACGTGCCCAAGATCAAGACCGAAAAGGAAGAAATTTCGGTGCCAACGGTTGGCGTGCGCGACGGTGAGACCGACGAGAACAAGTAAGGTCTATCTCATGATCGATCAGGGCCCCCTGCCGCACGGCACGGGGCCCCTTTTCATATGGAGATCAGGCCGCAAATGCCGCCGGTTCGAGGGCATAGAGCATCGCAGCACTCGCCATCGCCGCCGCCTTCAGGCCCAACGCTTCCGGTACGATCTGCGCGACGTAAAAATCGGCCACCGCGCGCTTCATCTTCAGGAAATCCGGGTCGCCATCGACGCTGCTCGCGATTCGGCCCTGGCGCTCCATGAGCCAGCCGCACACCGCGGTCGACAGCATCGTCAGGAATGGATAGCTCGCCGCGAGACGATCATCGACATCGACGGTCAGCAACCGCCGTGCGACTTCCTCACACGCATCAATCAGATCGCGCAGGCCGGCATCCTGCGCTTCGGCGCGGATATCGGCGATCAGCGCGTTCAGCACGCCCCCATTGTCCATGCTGAGCTTCCGCCCGACCAGATCGGCGGCCTGGATACCGTTGGTGCCCTCATAAATCGGCGTGATCCGCGCATCGCGGAACCCCTGCGCGACCCCGGTTTCCTCGATGAAACCCATCCCGCCATGCACCTGAATCGCGGTTGAGCTGACTTCACACCCGATATCGGTGCCATGCGCCTTGGCGAGCGGGGTGAGCAGATCGAGCCGCTTCTGGGCATCGGCATCGCCGAGCGTCGCGCGATCGACCTGCGACGCGGCGAGATACACGAGCGCCCGCGCGGCCTGGGTTTGCGCCTTCATTCGCATCAGCATGCGGCGGACATCGGGATGCTCGATAATCGCGACGGGATCACGCCCCGCACCCGCCCTCGCCGACTGGACGCGATCGCGCGCGTAGGCGACCGCAAGTTGCGTTGCGCGTTCGGCGACCTGCACGCCCTGCAGCCCGACATTCAGCCGCGCATTGTTCATCATCGTGAACATGCCGCGCATCCCGCCCAGCTCCGCGCCGATCAGTTCGCCTATGCAATCGCCATTATCGCCAAAGCTCAGCACACAGGTCGGCGAGGCGTGGAGGCCAAGCTTGTGCTCGATCGAGACAACGCGGACATCGTTGAATTCGCCGGGGTTGCCGTCCGCATCGAGCCGATATTTGGGGACGAGGAACAGCGAAAGCCCCTTGGTGCCCGGCGGCGCATCGGGCGTGCGCGCGAGGACGAGGTGGACGATGTTGCCCGCCATGTCGTGATCGCCGAACGAAATATAGATTTTGGTGCCGCTGATGCTCCATTTACCATCGGCGCGCGGCTCGGCCTTTGCGCGCACCGCGCCCACATCCGATCCGGCCTGCGGCTCGGTGAGGTTCATCGTACCGGTCCATTCGCCGGTCGCGAGACGGGGCAGATACAGCGCCTGTTGTTCGGGGCTGCCATGATGCGCCAGCGCCTCGATCGCGCCGACCGTCAGCGTGGGGGCGAGTGCGAAGCCCAGATTGGCCCCGCCCAGCGTCTCCAGCACCGCGGTCTGGATGATGAAGGGCATGCCCTGCCCGCCAAATTCTTCCGGCACGCCGATCGTGCCCCAGCCGCCATCGACATAGGCCTTGTACGCTTCCGGGAAACCGGCGGGCATTTTGACGCCCTCGGGGGTCCATTTGGGTCCATTGGTGTCGCCCACCCGGCTGAGCGGTGCCCATTCGCCCGCCGCGAGCGCGCCCACGCCCTCCAGCACCGCATCGACAACGTCGCTCGAGGAGGAGGCAAAGCGGTCGCTCGCGGCGAGATCGTCGATCTTGACGATATGGTCGAGGACGAAACGCTGTTCGGTAACGGCGGGGGTGAACACGGATAGTGCCTCTCTTGTTCTAAACTCACGCGCGCTATAGCGCCGCACGGTGACCACGCCAAATACCGCCTTTGAGACAATCACCTTCCCTTACGGCAACGACGCGATTGCCGAAGGGGCACGGTTGATTACGGCGGGCCAGCCCGTCGCGGTGCCGACCGAGACGGTGTACGGGCTGGCGGCGGACGCGACCAATGCAGCGGCGGTCGCGGCGATCTATGCGGCCAAGGGGCGGCCAAGCTTCAACCCGCTGATCGTGCATGTGCTCGACCTGGCCGCAGCCGAGGCCATTGCCGTTGTCGATGATCGTGCGCGCGCACTGGCGGCGGCATTCTGGCCGGGACCGCTCACCTTGGTGCTATCGATGCGGCCCGAGAGCGGCATCGCCTCGCTGGTGACGGCGGGACTGGATACAATCGCAATCCGCGTGCCCGCGCACCGGGCGATGCGCGCGCTGCTGGCGGCCACGGGCAAGCCGCTCGCCGCACCCTCCGCCAATGCCAGCGGCGCGATCAGCCCAACCCGCGCGGCGCATGTGCTGGCGAGCCTGAACGGAAGGATCGCGCTGATCATCGATGACGGGCCGACCAGCGCTGGGCTCGAATCAACGATCGTCATGTCGGGCAATGCAATGCGCTTGCTCCGGCCTGGGCCGATCTCCGCAGAAGCCATCGAAAAAGTGATCGGCCAATCGCTCGCATCGGCACCCGGCGGGATCATCGCTCCCGGCCAGCTCGCCAGCCATTATGCGCCCGGCAAACCGCTGCGGATCAATGCCGATAGCGCGCGCGAAGGCGAATGGATGATCGGTTTCGGCAATGTGCCGGGCGATGCCTCACTATCCGAGACAGGTGACCTGATCGAAGCCGCTACCCGACTCTTCGACTGCCTCCACCGCGCCGATGCGAGCGATCAGGTGGCGATCGCCGTTGCTGCGGTGCCAATGAAAGGCATAGGCGCAGCAATCAACGACCGGCTGTCGCGCGCTGCACACCGCTAGGCCGATGCGGGAGCGGCAGCTTTGTTTTGCCCCATCGCCCGCGCCACTAGAAACAAGCCAAAGACGAGTTCCACGACCGCGACCGACCACGCCGTCGCACCGCGCATTGGTGCTGCGTAGATATCGGCGAAACCGATCGCGGTAATCACCGCGGTGAGCACCCAGAAGGTCCGGTCGCCATAGATCGTCTTGAACACGCCGTAATGCGTGCCCACCGCAATCGCCGCGAGCGGAAACACCAGCATCGGCTTGGTCGACAGGAACAGCCAGGCGGCGAAGAGCCCGCCGATCATCGCAACGGTGCTTTCCAGCGCGACCATGCCGAGCGGGTTGGTCGACAGTTCATTGTCGCGCCGAAAGACGAACCGGCAGAGTAGTTTCGACACCGGAAAAATCGCCATGCCGCCGATGAACAGCGCGACGAACCCAAGGGCGATGCCCTGGGTTTGCTGCACCCAGGCGGCGATGAACCACACCGTCGACGACACCAGCACACCCGGGCCGCCACCCACATAAGCCCGCCGAAGATCGGCTTGCGCATCGGCTACGAGCATTCAGCAGTCTCCCCCTTCAGCCACCCCCCGGCAGCATCTCAGCCGACAGTCTGCGCGCTCTTTGACCGGGCTGCAAAGCTCTTGCGCAGCTTGTTAAGCTTGGGCGGGATCACGGCGAGGCAATAGGGGTTACGCTGGCCGTCGCCGCCCCAATACTCCTGGTGGTAATCCTCTGCGACATACCATTCGGACAGCGGCTCGATCGTGGTGACGATCGGCGCGGGCCAATCGGCCGAGGCGCGCTTGATCGCGGCAATTGCTTCGGCGCGCTGTTCTTCGGAATGCGGGAAGATCGCGGAGCGATACTGCGTGCCGACGTCATTGCCCTGGCGGTTAAGCGTCGTCGGATCGTGCGTCGCAAAAAACATGTCGAGCAGATCGCCATAGGTAAGCTGATCGGCATCGAATGTGATCCGGATCGCCTCGGCATGGCCCGTATCGCCGCCGCAAACCTGGCGATAGGTGGGGTTGGGCACCGAGCCGCCGATATAGCCGCTTTCGACCTTTTCCACGCCGATGACATCGTTGAACACCGCTTCGGTGCACCAGAAGCAGCCGCCGGCAAAGGTCGCGATCTCGGTCGTCATGTTGGGCTCCTTAACATCTGACCTGATAGATAGGCGCAGGCTCGCGCGAGACAATCACCCTTGCTAGGGCGGGCACCGAAAAGGGAGCGGTGGTGATGCAAAAGCGTTCGGTTCTGGTCACGGGCGGCGCAGGGTATATCGGCAGTCATGCGGTGCTGGCACTGCTCGATGCCGGGTGGCCGGTGGTGGTGATCGACAATCTCGTCACCGGCTTTGCCTGGGCGGTCGATCCGCGCGCGACGCTGATCACGGCGAATATCGAGGATGATGCCGCCGTGCGCACCGCCATGCGGGATCATGATGTGGTCGCAGTGATGCATTTCGCCGGATCAGTCGTGGTGCCCGAATCGGTCGCCGATCCGCTCAAATATTATCGCAACAACACCGTCGCCAGCCGCGCGCTGATCGAAAGCGCAGTGGCCTGTGGTGTGCCGCATTTCATCTTTTCCTCGACCGCCGCGACCTATGGCATCCCGGACAGCGTGCCCGTGCAGGAAGACAGCCCGACCCGGCCGATCAACCCCTATGGGACGTCCAAACTGATGACCGAGGCGATGCTGCGCGATGTGGCGGCAGCGCACCCGATGAACTTCTGCGCTTTGCGCTATTTCAACGTGGCTGGGGCAGACCCCGCCGGACGGACCGGGCAATCGACTGCAGGGGCTACCCATCTGATCAAGGTCGCGGTCGAAGCGGCGACCGGCAAGCGTGACCACGTGTCGATCTTCGGCACCGATTTCGCGACACCCGACGGCACCGGTGTGCGCGACTATATCCATGTCAGCGATCTCGCCGCCGCACATGTCCACGCACTCGATCTGCTGATCGCAAAGCCCGGCGACAGCCATATCATGAACGCCGGCTATGGCCGGGGCTATTCGGTCAACGACGTGCTTGATGCCGTTGACCGGGTGACCAACCGGACGATCGATCGCTGCTATGAAGGCCGCCGCGCGGGCGACCCCGATGCACTTATCGCCGACAACTGCAAGATCCTCGCGACCCTCCCCTGGCGGCCAGCGCTCGACGATCTCGATACGATCGTCACGCACGCGCTGGCCTGGGAACGCCAACTCGCCGAGCGGGCCGGGTCCTAAAACCCGAACCGTGCCGTTACCCGGATATCACGGCCCGCCAATGGCGCGAAATCCTTCAGGAAGCTCGCGTGGCGGCGGGCATCGACATCGAACAGGTTGTTGGCGCTGACCAGCAATGTCGTCCCGCTGTCTGGCCCAAATGGCGTGAACGCAATCGATGCGTTGACCATCGTGTAATCCGCCGTTCGGGATTCGAATGCCGCAAGACGGTTCTGCGCAAAGACATGCTCCACCTCGACCCTGCCATTGAACCGTTCAGACTGCGCCTCGATCCCGCCGAGCACGCGAGCGGGCGGGATGCGCGGAGATGGCCCCAGATTGGCGAGATCGGCGATCACATAATCGCCCAGCACATCGGCGTTGATCTTGAAATCGGCAATTTGGCCAAGCGTCACCGATCCCTTGGCCTCCACGCCATAATAGCGCGCATCGCCCTGGAGGAACTGGAAGCACGGCAAGTCGACATCCCGTCCACTCGGCGCGGCCGCCGCCTCGCAGATCGCCTGGTCGACCTGATTCTCTGAAATGAAGTTGTTGAAATCATTATAATAGGCGGCAAGATCGAAGCTATAGTCTGCACCATGCGCATGGAGCGTCGCTTCGATTCCGACCGAGCGTTCGAGCCGGAAATTGGGGTTGCCGAGTTCGTACGCCTGGGTGGCGGGGTGCCCGCCGTTGCCGAACAGCTCTTCGGCGGATGGCGCACGTTCGGTATAGGACAGGTTCACGCCCGCCCGAAGGCCCTCGGTCAAACCATAAGAGCCACCCAATGACCCCGAGAAAGCCCCGAAATCGCGAGTGCCGTTGAAGAAGCGGAGATCCCCGTCGACCGTGCGCGATGCCAAATCGGTGAACTCGTACCGCGCGCCTGCTTCTGCCTTGAAGCGCCCGAAATCGAGCTGCTGCAGCGTGAACAGGCCCGTCTGGTTGGTTTCGCTGCGCGGCAGGAACGCTTCCTCACCGTCGACATTGAATTGGCGGTTGAAATACTGGACGCCCGACGCGCCGTGCCATACCCCGCGCTTGGCCTGAACGAACTCCAGCCGTCCCTCGAACGCGGTGTTGAAGAACCGCGTTGCGATTTCCCCGTCGGGCTCCAACTCGAAATGGCGATAGGTCGCATGGCCTGCGCGGAATTTGATCCGATCGAGATAGCCTCCGCCGGTTTCAACTTCGGCGCGCAGATCGACGCGGTTCTGGACGATATCGAGTCGAGGCGCTTCCTGCCCCTCGCCGATTTGCGTCGCATAGCGGATCGGCACGCCGTACAGACTGTCATAATGACCGTAAGACACGCCGATCATGCCGGTATCGGTGATCAGCGACGCACCGAAACCCGCCGTCCAGGTTTCGCTGGCGGTGTTCGGCAACCGCCCACGTACGGCGGCGTTGGCCGCAAAGTCGATCGGCTCGGGATCTGTGGGATCGGCGGGCACAAGTCTCGAAGCAAGTGCCTCGGCACGACGCTGAGGGGTCAGGGCAAAGTCGCCGATCCGTAAATCGCCGGTACGGTTATATGAGCCGTCAGCGTGCAGCACGAGCCGCCCGATCGCGACATCGCCCGCGAGCTGACCGGTCCGTTCTTCGGCGGCACTGCCATAAGTGCCGATTCCGTTCAGGCGGAAGCCAGCATCTGGAATAGTGCGCGGGATCCGCGAATCGATGACGTTGACCACACCGCCAAGCGCCGACGAGCCATAGAGCAGCGCCGCTGGACCGCGCAGCACCTCGATCCGGTCGGCAAGCAAGGGATTGATCGCCACGGCATGATCGACCGAAGTGTTCGAGACGTCGATTGACCCGATCCCGTCGGTCAGCACGCGAATCCGCTCGCCCTGAAGGCCGCGCAGCACCGGGCGGGACGAATTCGGCCCGAACGAAGTCGCGGATACGCCCGGCAGTTGCGCCAGCGTTTCGCCGATCGTGGGGCGCAGGCTGCGCGTCAGGGTATCGCCCTTCAGCACCGACGTGCCTTGCAGCACTTCATCTTCGCGGCGTTGGACTGGTGCGGTGATGATGATGTCTTCGGTCGGACCGGCCTGTCCGCCGCCAGGCGCATCGGCGGGTGTTTCCATCGCTGGCATGGGAGCGGGAACTGCAGCGGTAACCGGCCCTGCGATTGCCTGAATCGGTGCCAGCGCACTCAATGCCACACCTACCAACAACATCGACCGCATCATCATTCGTCCTCAACGGGCTTCATCACGAAGCGGGCTTATAATGTGATGGTATAAAGTATCAAACGCTTTCGCCGCATTCTCGCAACGATTTGGCTATGCTAGCCCGGCCTGAAACCTTGCAGGAACGACAATGCCTGACCCGTCATCGATCACGCTAATCCCATCCAGAATAAGATCACTACTGTTCGTGCCCGGCGACCGGCCCGATCGCATGGCCAAGGCAGCGATGCTGGAGGCGGATGCGCTGATCCTCGATCTGGAGGATTCGGTGACGTTGGCAGCAAAGCCTGCAGCCCGTGCGGCAGTGGCGGCATTTCTGGCCGAGCCGCGCCACCAATTGCTGTTCGTGCGAATCAATCCGCTCGATTCGGGGCTTGCA
>CAZWAL010000104.1:0-9615 GCA_964631905.1 uncultured Stakelama sp. | reverse complement strand
GAAGCTGGAGATGTTCATGCGTATCTCGACCGTGTCCGTTGCTGCCGCCCTTGCGCTGCTGTCATTGTCGACGTCGCTGCAAGGCCAGCGCCCCGACAGCCAGATCGATCCACGATCGATGACGCTGCTGGCGGCGGGAAAATCGGCGCAGGCAGCGGGCAACCTGGATGCGGCGGCGGATACGCTGGAGACCGCACTTGCCGTCGATCCCCGCAACCGCGCTGCCTTTGTCGCGCTCGGCGATGTTGCCGAAGCGCGCGGCCTTTCCGGCAAGGCGATCCGTTTTTACCGCGAGGCATTGCTGCTCGAGCCCAATGACGTTGCGGCGTTGAAGGGGCAGGGCCAGTCCTATGTCAGCAAGGGCGCAATCGAACGCGCCCGGCAGAACCTGGCCAAGATCCGCAAGATTTGCGCGAAGGGCTGCCCCGAAGCGACATTGCTCGCGGCGTCGATCGCCAAAGGGCCGCCGGCAACCGTGGTCGCGTCGCAGCCCGCGAAGGTGCCTGCGGCGCAGTAAATCGATCTTAGCCCTGTGTTGCGGACAGGGCGCGTGCCAGCGCCACAAATTCATCAACACTGACTGTTTCAGCGCGTCGTGTCGGTTCGATCCTCATTGCTTCGAGGGCGTCAACCGCGCCTGGCACGCTTTTCAGGCTCTGGCGGAGCATCTTTCGGCGCTGGCCAAAGGCGGCTGCGGTAATCCGCTCGAGCATGGCGAGCGGTACGCCTGCGGGACTTTCCAGCGGCGTCAGGTGGACGACCGCTGACATCACCTTGGGCGGCGGCGTGAAGGCGGATCGATGCACCCCCATCGCGATTCGCGCGGTGGTGCGCCACTGACAAAGCACCGCGAGGCGGCCATAATGCTCGCTATCGACCGGCGCGACGATCCGGTCGGCGACTTCCTTCTGAAACATCAGCGTCAGGCTTTGCCACCATGGGGCCCAGGGTGCCGATAGCCAGCTGACGAGCAGGGCGGTGCCGATATTATAGGGCAGGTTCGAGATGATATGCGGGCGGCCTGCAAACAGCGACGGCGCATCGATCGCCATCGCATCGTCTTCGATGACGCGCAGCATGCCAGGATAGGCTTCCCCCAGCTCGGCGAGCGCGGGGATGCAGCGCCGGTCGCGTTCGACGGCAGCAACGCGCGCGCCTGTGGCAAGGATTGCCCGGGTCAACCCACCGGGGCCGGGGCCGACTTCGAACACTTCGGCCCCGTCGAGATCGCCGGGGATGCGTGCGATCCGGCTGAGCAGCTGGGCGTCGAGCAGGAAATTCTGGCCGAGCGCCTTGCTCGCCTGCAATCCGTGCCTGGCAATCACCTCGCGCAACGGCGGTAGCGTGGTCACCCGTGTTCGGCGCGGCGAATGGCGGCGCTCGCAGCGAGCTGGATCGCGGCGATCATGGCGCCGGGTTCGGCCAAATCCTTGCCGGCAATATCGAAGGCGGTGCCGTGATCGGGCGATGTGCGGACGATCGGAATGCCGAGCGTCATGTTCACACCGTCATCGAAATGCAGCGTTTTCAGCGGGATCAACGCCTGATCATGATAACAGCACAGCGCGGCATCGTAGCGCGCGCGTGCGCGGGGGTGGAACATCGTGTCGGCGGCGAGCGGCCCGACGATGTCGATTCCTTCGTCGCGCAATATGGCGATGGCTGGCATCAAGATATCGATTTCCTCGCGCCCCATCGATCCCTGCTCGCCGGCATGCGGATTGAACCCGGCAAGCGCGAGGCGGGGGTGCTCGATCCCGAAATTGCGGGTCAGCCCGCGGGCGGTAACGCGGGCCTTGGCGACGATCAGGTCGATGGTAAGCAGCGCTGAGACGTCTGCCAGCGGGACGTGCGTGGTGATCGGCACTACGCGCAGCGTTGGTCCGGCGAGCATCATTACGGTATTCTCGCGCGAAATGCCGCAGCGTTCGGCAACGAATTCGGTCTGCCCCGGATCGGTAAAGCCGATGTGATAGAGTTGCGCTTTGGATACCGGCCCCGTCACCAGCGCCCCCGCCGCGCCCGATCGTGTCAGCCCGACCGCCAACTCCAGCGCGTGAAGTGCACAGCGGGCACCATCGACATCGGGGTGGCCTGGCGTGATGTCGCCCGCGTCCTGAACCGACAGGACGGGCAGGGCCGAGCCGAACAGTTGCGCCGCGTCGCTCGGCTCGCTGACGCGCTCGACGGGGCCATTCCACACACGTTCGATCGCGCGAACATCGCCGACCGCGAAGAACGGCGCAAGGTCATGTTGCTGCCGAAGGCCCCACGCCTTGGCGACAACCTCCGGCCCGATCCCCGCAGGATCGCCCATCGCAACGGCGATCGGCGCGATCATCGGCGGATCAGCGATATTCGACGACGGCGTCGCGCCGCAGATCGCGCAGCTTGTGATCAGCACGCAGGTTCACCCCGCGCTGCTCCATCTGCGAGCGAACCTGCTCCATGCTCGGCAAAGCAGCTGATTTGGGGTCGTCGCGCCCGCACAACACCAGCGCGCGGACGCCGTCAGTTGGCGATCCGAAGGGCGGCGTCGACTCGCCGACCTGCAGCGCCAGCATCAGTTCCTGCAGCTGTGGCGGCAGATCGCGGACCCGGACCGAATCATTGTCGACCACCTCGGCACCGAAGGCGGCGGCAGCCTTGCCGACATCACCGCAGCCCTTGATGCTCTGGGTCATCTTCGCGAACGCGGCGACCTTTTCGGTGGCTTCGGCCTGAGTGATCCCCGCCTTGAAGCCCATGCTGATCTGGCGAAGGTTGAGCACGGCATCACGCGCATCCGCCATACCCAGCTTGCGCGTATCGACCAGATACAGAATCGAATAACCACCGGGCACAGGGACCGGCCCTGCCAGCTGGTTGACCTTCATTTCAACCGCCGCCTGCGCCAGCGTATCGGGCAACTGTGCTGCTCGCACCCAGCCAAGATCGCCGCCAACAGCGCGCGTCGTTGCTTCCGAACGTTCCTGCGCGATCTGTTCGAACGGCTTTTCGCCACGCTGAATGGTCGCCATCAGCGCCCGCGCTTCGGATACGACCTGTTGTTCGCGATCGGCAGTGGCGGTCAGATAGATTTCCTTAACGTGGAACTCTTCCGACCCCTGATTGGCCTGCAATCTCTTCAGAATGCCCTCAACCTCAGTGTCGCCGACATTGATGAACGGCTCGACGCGACGGCGCAGATAGCGGCTCCACGCGAGTTCTGCCTCGATCTGGCGACGCAACGAACGCTCCGACGATCCAATCGCGCGCAAATAGGTCCGCAATTCCGGGACGGGCTTGTTGAAGCTGCGCGATACACCGTTAAAGGCCTTGTCGATCTCGTCCTTGGTGATGGTGATATCAGCGGCCTTCGCCTCCTGAATCTGCAACGTCTCGTCGATCAGGCCGCTCAACACCTGACGACGCAGCCGCTCGCGGTCCTCATCGCTTGGCTTGACGTTATTCGCCGCGATGATCAGCGCGACGCGCTGGTCGACATCGGTGCCGGTGATGACGGCATCGTTCACGATCGCGGTGGGCTTGCGGACATTGGGGTCGAGCTTGCCGAACAACTGCAAATTCGATGGCAGGTTCAGCCCGGTATCGGGCACCTGATTATCGGCAACGGTCTGCGCAATCGCTGCACTGGCAATGGCAATGCCCGTTGCGAGCAGGGCGGAACGGCCGATCAGGCGCATCTTGGCAAATGAATGAATCACGGTCTTCGAATTCCCACTAATCGATCGGATACAGGATCGCACTGGCCTGTTCGGCGATCATGGCTGAACGCAAGCTTAGCGCCCGAGGTTCTTGAATGCCAGCGTCAAGAGGAAACTGTCACCGCGCCGGGCGTCCCCAGTGTCCTGATAATCGCGCTTCCAGGTAATGCCAAGTCGAAGGCAATCGTCTTCATAGGCAAAGCCGATACGGTGCCTGACGGGATCAAAACCATTGGCCTGCGACGTCGGATCTTCATTGCGATCGGTCAGGTTGACCACCGCAGAGCCGAATATCGACCAGAACCGGGCCACCTGCACGCGCCCGCCAACGCGTGCTTCCTCGCGATCACGCAGGTCCTCGAGCGAGGCGACGATGTTGCGGTTGAGCCGTAGGTAACCGAGCAGCAGATAGGTGCCGCGCGTACCGATCGTCGCGTCGACTTCGTTGCGGCGGATCGCCAGACCGTCCTTGTCGAGCCGGTAGCGGTGGGTGAGCGATACCAGATCCTTGTAGCGAACCACGTTGCGGCCGACGATATCAGACACGCGGTCGCTCAGGCCCGTCCCGTCCGGAAACAAGGTACCACGATCGGTGAGGCGATAGCTTTGGCCGATATTGGCATCGAAGGTGAAGTTCGGCAGCGTGAACGACCAGTCGACGCCATAAGTAAGCCGGGTCGAATCCTCGAACCGATCATAGCCGGGAAAACGATTGAGCGAGAACAGGTTCGAATCTTCAAGATCAACCGCGCGCGAATCCTCATTCGGCACCGACAGATTGCTGAGCGTTGGCGAGGTGACGAGCTGCACCCGTGGCGTCAGCCGCTGCGCCCCACCCATGAACTGGCCAATCAGCGGCCATTTTACATCCAGTGCCACCGCGCCGACCGCGCGGGCGCGAAAGCCGTCGCGACCGCGATAGCTGACGACGGTGGTGTCGAGCGTATCGTCCGCATGATAGATATCGCCCCGCGCAAATGCCGTCAGCGTCACTTCCTGCCCCAGCGGCGTGATGCGGCGCAGGTCCCATTTGGCGCTGGCAAAAGCGCGCTGGGTATCCTGCCCGGCGGCGCGCCCGATCGCGAGCGAGTTGAGCTGCAGTTCGAGCCGTCCGCCATTCAGGCCGACATTTTCCACCCGGCGGCGATAATCGATTTCTGGCAGCGCGATTGGCTGGAATCCCTGGCGGTCGCCAACGCGCAATGTTTGCACGGCCCAGCCTGCGACCGAGAAATAGCTATCGGCGTCGATCCGCTCGAGTTTCAGCGTGTTGCGCAGAATATCGACCCGCGAAATATCGTAGCGACGCAGGAAGGTTCGGTCGGTCGTCGCACGGAGCGATCCGCTGATGCTCCAGTTCGGGTTCAGCTGAAATTTGCCGGTCGCGTCGATATAGCCACGAAACACGTCATTGGCGGTTTGCGGGTTGGTCGCCAGCGTATCGGTGCGGTCGCTGACGGTGGCATAGCCCTGAATGCGATACGCGCCGGTTGATGTCAGCGCGCGGTAGTCGCCCTGAATCATCGGCAGCGCCGCACTGTAGATGCGCGGAGTAATCGTCAGTCCGCGATTGGGGGCGAGCTTGAAATAATAGGGCAGGGCGAATTCTGCGCCGTTCACGCGGCTATATTTCAGGTCGGGCGTCAGGAAGCCGTTATCCGTCCCGTCGCCGATCGGGTTCGAAAAGGCAGGCAAGGGCAGCGAGAACAGCCCGAACACGTTAACCCGGGCCCCCTTGTAATAAATGCGCTTCTTGTCCGGGTTATAGACCACGCGCACCGCGGTGATCTTCCATGATGGTTCCTTGGGGCAATTGCTCGAATCGACCACCGAACAGGGGGTGTAGGCAGCATCGTCGAGCGTGACGACGCCGTCCTTGCGGCTGCCGCGATCCGCCGCGAGCCGCCCGCCCTGATCGAGCACGACCAGCATATTGTCGACCACGCCGTCCTTGAGCGAATCGGTCAGCTCGATCGAATCGCCATAAGCGGCATCGCCCCCAGGGTTGGTGACGACGATATTCCCGGTGGCGACGACCTGCCCCGATTTGCGGTTCCAGACGATCCGGTCGGCACGCAACCGATCGCCCTGGCGGAACATGCGCACGTCGCCTGTCGCCGTGACGATATCGGCATTGCCGTCATATTCGATGCCTTCGGCACTGAATTGGACCTGATCACCGTCCGTCGGCACAGACGTTTCGCTGGGTGGCGGGATCTCGACAGGGCGGTCCTGCAAATCCTGTGCGGCGGCTGGGCCTGCCGCCATCGTGATCGCTGCCAGCGCGCAGGAGGCAAGAAGTACGGAACGCTTCACGCAGGCACAGTCCCCGAGTGGCGGAAATGGCCGCCGCCTTTTGCCGCCCTATCGCATTGCCGGGGCGGGGCTGCAATGTCGGTTCATACTTTGCCGCAACCGCTTCGCCGATGGTCGAACCGATGGTGCGGGGGCATAGCGCCTTTACCAGTTGGAGATCGAAGGCCTAAGGAGGCTGAACCTCCCCATCGACCCTGCAAGGATAACAATGCAAATTCAGTTCGCCGCTACCCGCCCCGCCACCGCGCACGTGCTCGCCTTGCCGGTCGAAAAGGACGGGCTCGACCGGATCAATTTCGGCACGATCGCCGCCGATGCGCAGCGCCTGGTCCGCAGCGCCGCACGCGCAGCCCGCTTCGAGGGCGAAGCAGGTGGCATCGTTGAGGCATTTGTCGCTGATGGCGATCAGGTCGTTCAGTTGCTGCTGGTCGGTGTCGGACCGGGCGCCGAGGCGGATTATGAGCGCGCAGGCGGTGCACTGACGGCGCGCCTGCTCACGTCGGGCGCTCAAGCGCTGGTGGTCGATTTTTCAAGCCTGGGTGGCACGCCCGCTGTCGGCGCGGTAGCGCGCTTTGCGGCGGCTGCGGTGCAGCGGGCCTGGCGGATCGATACCTATCGCACCAAGCTGGCCGAAAAGGCCAAGCCGACACTCGCGAGCATCACCCTCGTCGGTACACCCGACGGCGCAGAAGGCGCCTGGCATGCACAGGACGCCGTGACCAAGGGGCTCGATCTCACCCGCACGCTCGTCGCGCTGCCGCCGAACATTCTTTATCCCGTCAGCTTCGTTGAGCGGGTGAAGGCTGATGTTGAGGGCCTCGGGCTGGAAATCAGCGTGCTGGGTGAAGCCGAGATGGCCGCGCTCGGCATGGGCGCGCTGCTCGGGGTCAGCCAGGGATCGGTGCGCGATGCACAGCTGCTGGTGATGAAATGGAACGGCAAGGGGGCGGGCGATCCCGATCTGGCGCTGGTCGGCAAGGGCGTGACGTTCGACACCGGCGGTATCTCGCTGAAGCCCGGCCCGGGCATGGAAGACATGAAGTGGGACATGGGCGGCGCAGGCGCGGTCGCCGGCGCGATGAAGGCGCTGGCGCTTCGTAAAGCCAAAGCGAACGTCGTCGGCGTGTGCGGTCTGGTGGAGAATATGCCCGATGCTAACGCACAGCGCCCGGGTGATATCGTCACCTCGATGTCGGGCCAGACGATTGAAATCCTCAATACCGATGCCGAAGGGCGGCTGGTGCTGTGCGATGCGATCACCTGGGTGCAGAAAAACCACCGCCCCAAGACGATCGTCGATCTCGCGACGCTCACCGGCGCAATGATCATCGCGCTGGGCAATGAACATGGCGGATTGTTCGCCAATGACGATGCACTGGCCGAACAGCTGCTCGCGGCGGGCAAGTCCACCGGCGACATGCTGTGGCGCTTCCCGCTCAGCGATGCATATAACAAGCTGATCGACAGCCCGATCGCCGATATGAAGAATGTCGGTCCGCGCGGCGCGGGATCGATCACCGCGGCGCAGTTCATCCAGCGCTTCGTCGACAAAGGCGTTCGCTGGGCGCATCTCGACATTGCCGGGATGGTCTGGGCCGACAAGCCGGGTGCAACTTTTGACAAGGGGGCGACCGGTTATGGCGTGCGGCTGCTCGACCGTTTCGTCGCGGATAACTTCGAGAGCTGAAAACGGGGGCGGGCGTGCAGGTCGATTTTTATCATCTGACGGTGCGCCCGCTTGACCGTGTCCTGCCCAAAATCGCCGAGAAGGTCGTCGAAAGCGGGGGGCGACTGCTCATCGTCGCTGAAGAACCGGCGCGGCGGGTGGCGCTCGACAAACTTCTCTGGAGCTATGCACCGGCGAGCTTCCTGCCGCATGCACAGGCAGGCGGCGCAATCGATGCTGCGCAACCGATCCTGATCGCAGAGGATGCGGTTGCCGCCAATGGCGCGCGCAACATCGCGATCGCCGATGCCCGCTGGCGTGACGAAGCGCTGGCATTCGACCGCACCTTCCACTTTTTCGACGACGACGCGATCGCCGAAGCCCGCGCGGCCTGGCGCGCGCTTGCCGACAAGCCCGGCGTCGAGCGCCGGTACTGGAAACAAGGCGACGGCGGCGGCTGGGAACAGGCGGCGTAAAAACACTATTACGCCAGACGAGACTGCTGTCAGATAATGGCAGCATCTGTCATTATGGTTCAAGATTGGCCAATCTAGCGAGGACCGCCATCATATCGCGTGCGCAACGCCTGCTCGATCTGGTCCAGGTCCTGCGTCGGCATCGGCGCCCGGTTGCAGGCGCCGTGCTTGCCGAAGAAGTCGGCGTGTCGCTGCGCACTTTGTACCGCGACATTGATACGTTGCGGGCGCAGGGCGCACCGATCGATGGCGAAGCGGGCATCGGCTATGTGCTGCGGCCCGGATTCATGTTGCCGCCGCTGATGTTCTCCGAGGAGGAAATCGAAGCACTGGTGCTCGGATCGCGCTGGGTCTCGGAGCGGGCGGACGGGGTGCTGGGCAAGGCTGCGCGAAACGTGCTTGCCAAGATCGGCGCCGTTTTACCGAGCGATCTCAAGGAAAGTATTGAGGCGTCAGGTTTGCTGATTGGCCCGGGCGAGCCGATCGCAGCGGGGGATACCGAACTCGCCTCGATCCGTCAGGCAATCCGATCCGAAAACAAGGTGCAGATCGCTTATGCAGACGAGCAGGGGCGCGTTACTGATCGGACCATCTGGCCGTTCGTTCTGGCCTTTTATGATCGGGTGCGGGTGGTCGCTGCGTGGTGCGAATTGCGCGAAGGATACCGCCATTTCCGCACCGACCGGATAACGTCAATCGACGTCACATCCGCTCGTTATCCGCGGCGTCGCGCGACAATGCTTAAAGAATGGCGGGTCGAAAGAAACATCCCCGAGCAATGACTGCTGCCATAATCTGACAGTATGACACCCTAGTGGTCTTGCACCGGCACCCAATGACGGGTGTGGGCATTGCGAGGAGACCTTCGATGTCAGATTTCAGCTTTCTGCTGCTGCACGTGACCGACCATGTCGCGAGCGCGAAACTTTATCATGAGCTATTGGCCATTCCGATTGTCGATCAGAAGCCGGATATTGCGATTCTGCCTCTCAGGGATGGCGTGATGCTGGGTCTTTGGTCAAGGGAGACGGTCGAGCCGCAAAGCACCGGCCAATCCGGGGCGAGCGAGATCGCTTTCACGGTGGCGGACGCTGCCACGGTGAGAGCGACCCATGCAGATTGGTCGGCGCGCGGATTGACGATTGCCCAACCGCCTACGCAGATGAGTTTTGGCATGACTTTCGTTGCGGTCGATCCCGACGGCCATCGGCTGCGCGTATTCGCACCGGATGCCGCATGAACTGAGACACCAGCATGTTGCGGTGGTGCGTCATCCGGTTGAGTGCCGATCGGATGCGCCCACCATTCCCTTTTTGGGGCACGTGCCGCGCCACGGGGAGGCCAGTCGCTGCCCTTGCCCGATCCTCCGCCCGCCGCTAAAGGCGCGGTCGATCAATCCTACACCACTCCAAACACAGGAACCGCACCAGTCATGGCCGCGACACGCACC
>CAZWAL010000103.1:0-9696 GCA_964631905.1 uncultured Stakelama sp. | reverse complement strand
CGAACTTCACGAACGGCAGGCCCTTTGCTTCGATCTTCAGCAATGCGAGATCGGAGATCGGATCACGCCCGATCAGCTTGGCGCTATATTCCTTGCGGTTGGTGAGTGTGACGGTGATCGAATCAACCGACGCCCCGCGCGCACCCGGCGCAACGACATGGTTGTTCGTCACCACATAACCGTCGTCCGAAATCAGGAAGCCCGAGCCGAGCGACTGTGCTTCACGCGTCTGGGGCTGCGGGGCGCCCTGGCCCTGGCCGCCGAACAATTCGGCGAACGGCGTGCCGGCAAACGGGTTGGCCGGTGCAGCCTGAACCTTGATGCTTTGCTTGGTCGAGATGTTGACGACCGCTGGCTGCAGTTTCGCCACCAGATCGGCAAAGCTGAGCGGCGCACCGGCGCGTGGCGCGAGGGCGGCCATAGCACTCGGCTCGTTCTGGGCGGTCTGGGCAGTGGCTGGCGGCTGCAGCGTCATGGCGGCGGCGGCACCGCCCAACAGGACCGCGCTGGTGATGGCATAAGCGTAACGCACGTTAGTTTATTCCTCTCTTGACCGTCGCAAGGTGGCCGATTCTGGCGGCTCGCGCCTGAACGGCGATTGAATATGAACCGATTGTCAGCCTCATTGTCAGCGGGGACGCCCCGTAAACTGCTTCATATATTCGTTGTTCGGTGACAGCACGATCGACGTTTCACCCTGGGGGGTGGTTCCATCGCCGATGAACGTCTGCTTGTATGATTTCATCGCGCGATAAAAATCATAGAAATCAGCGTCCTTGTTGAAGCTTTCAGCATAAATCCGCGACGCGTTCGCATCCGATTCGGCGCGGATGATCTGCGCCTGCTTCTGCCCCTGTGCGCGGATCGTGGCAGCCTGTTGCTGGCGCGCCGTCCGCATCCGGTTGAGTGCGCTTTCCAGCGGGCTGCCGTCGGGCAGGTCGGCATGGCGGATGCGCACATCGACGATCTGGACGCCATATTGCGAGGCAAGCCGCTGCAGGCCGATCTGGATATTTTCCATCACCTGACCGCGTTCGGGGCTGAGCAGCGCAGCGAACTGGCGCTTGCCGAGCTCGTTACGAAGCGCAGAGCCGAGCAGCGGGCGAAGCTGTTCGGCGACGCGGTCTTCGGTGGCGGAGCTGCTGCCGGTCGAAACGACCGCCTTCAGTGGATCGATGATGCGGAACCGCGCAAAGGCATCGACTTCGAGCCGAAGCTGGTCGGTCGACAGCACCTGCTGATTCTCCAGATCGACATCGAGCACGCGCTTGTCGACCCACACGACCTTGTCGATGAACGGGATTTTGACCTGCAAGCCAGCGCCGGTGCGGCCGAACGGCTGGTTGGTCCTCCACACATTATAGGTGCCGACCGGCTGCTCGAAGCGCAGGATCACCGCCTGTTCGGTTTCCGGCACGATCACGAAAGCGCTCATCGCGATGATGAGGGCGAACAGCGCGACGATCGCGATGCCGATGGGGTTGCGGAACAACGCGGCGTTCACTGGCCTGCTCCTGTCGTCGGATTGGGCAAGGCAACAGGCGCAGGCTCCGGCGCGCGACCGCGAACGGCGGGCAACGGAAGATACGGAACAACACCTGGCGTTTCGACCACGGTCTTGTTGGTGCGCGCCAGCACTGCCTCCATCGTCTCATAATACATGCGGCGACGCGTTACCTGCGGGGCGAGCTTATACTGCGCATAGTTCAGGTCGAACTCGGCGGCTTCTGCCTGCGCGCGCGCGGTCACCTGCTGCGCATAGGTGCGGGCTTCATTCAGGTTCGATTCGGCTTCCTGCTGCGCTGCGCTCACCTTCTTGAACTCGTCGATCACCTTGTTCGGCGGATCGGCCTGCTTGATCGCAAAGCCCTGAATGCGAATGCCCGAATTATATTCGTTGAGGATCGACTGCATCAGATCCTGCGCACGCACGCCGATCCGGTCGCGCCCGCTGCCGATGGCCTCGTCGAGCGTCACTGTCGCCACAACAGCGCGCATCGCGCTTTCCGCGACAGCACGCACAGTGTCCTGCGGATTGCGGATCTGGTAGATGTAATCCTGCGGGTTCGCGATGTCCCACCGCACCGAATAGGCTAGATCGATGATGTTCTGGTCACCGGTCAGCATCAGGTTTTCCCCGCCGCCGCCTTCAGGGAAATCCTCGGTACGGATGGCCTGCACGTCCACCTTGGTGACAGTGGCGATCGGGGCTGGCCAGGTCAGGCGAATGCCGGGATCGAGCGTTTCGGAATAGCGCCCGAAATAGGCGACCACGCCGCGTTGTTGCGGGGCGATCTGGTGCACGCTGGTGAAGATGATCCACAGCGCGACGATCAATCCAGCGCCGATCAGCCACACGGCCTTGCCGCCGCGCCCGCTGGGAAAGCCGCTGAAGCTGCCGCCACCCCCACCGCCGCCAGTGCCACGCGCACGGCGAATAAACTCGTCGAGCGCGGTCGGCTTCGGCCCGCGACCGCGATTGCCACCAGGGGGGATCGACCAGGGGTTACGCGGCCCCTCATTATCAGCGCCTGAATTGCCCCATGGGCTTTTCGGCTTTTCGGTCATCAGGATGGAGAGGCGCTGCAGCCAGGCCGGACGGGTCATCATGATCCCATTATAGGTGTCCCACACGGGAAAAACAGTGGCAACCGGCAAAGACCGTCCTAATGCGGTATCTATGACTGATATCGACGCCCTAAACGCCGCCCTCTCCCCGATCGCCGGGGCCCGCGCCACCGCCAGATTGGAGGAGGCGCGAGCATCGATCATCCTCGACGTCAGCGGTCTCGATCCGACCGCGCGCGACATGCTGGAGGCCGCCGTCAAACGCTGCGCGAGCGCGCTGCCCGGCATATCGGAGGTGCGCGTCGCGCTCACCAGCCAGCGCACCCAGCGCCAGATTATCGCGGTTGCCAGCGGCAAGGGCGGGGTCGGCAAATCGACGGTATCTGCCAATTTGGCGATTGCGCTGCATCAGCTGGGCCGCAAGGTCGGGCTGGTCGATGCCGATATCTATGGCCCCTCGCAGCCCACGCTGATGGGGGTGGAAGGCAGCCGCCCGACGGCGCCGGACAAGCTGCTGGTGCCGGTAGAAACGCCTTCCGGTGTGCCGATACTGTCGATGGGCCAGCTGGTCGCGCCCGATCAGGCGATTGCGTGGCGCGGGCCAATGGCTGCGGGGGCGCTTGGCCAATTGGTCGATGCCGATTGGGGCGATGCCGATACACTGATCATCGATATGCCGCCGGGCACCGGCGATGTGCAGCTGACGATGATCCAGAAGCACCGGCCGAGCGGCGTGGTGATCGTTTCCACCCCGCAGGATCTGGCGCTGATCGATGCCAAGCGCGCGATCGACCTCTTCGTCAAATCGGGCATCCCGATCATCGGGCTGGTCGAGAATATGGCGGGGTACGCCTGCCCATCATGCGGCGTCATCTCCGATCCGTTCGGCAGCGGCGGGGCGGAACTGGCAGCAGACACGCTCGAGATTCCCTTCCTCGGGCGCATCCCGCTCGATATCGCGATCCGCAGCGGGTCTGATGCCGGGCATCCCCCCGTCACCGGGAACGGGCCCGAGCGCGCGGCGTTCATGACCGTAGCGGGCATCGTCCGCGAATGGATCGAACGCGGAGGCAAGCATGCCACTCACATCGGATGATGATATCGCGGCGTTGCTAGCGCGGGTGCGCACGATCGCGCTGGTCGGCGCGTCGGACCGGCCGGATCGCCCGTCTTTCGGGGTGATGAAGACACTGCAGGATCACGGCTACCGGGTGATCCCCATTAACCCGCAAATCGCCGGCGAGCACATCCATGGCGAGTTCGTGTTCGGCGACATGGCGACGCTGGGCGATCCGATCGATATGGTCGATATCTTCCGCAATTCGGCTGCAGCAGGCGAGGTTGTCGACGCAGCGATTGCGGTGGGTGCAAAAGCGGTGTGGATGCAGCTGGGCGTCATCAACCCCGAAGCCGCCGCCCGCGCGGAGGCGGCGGGGCTCGACGTGGTGATGGATCGCTGCCCGGCGATCGAGCTACGGCGGCTGGATATCGCGCCGGTAAACTAAGCACGGCCATCTAATCGCCACGAAGCAGGATCAGCGTGCGCATCACACAGCTGGCAGAACGCACATGATGCTCACGGTGTTGATGGCATTCGCACTTCAGGCAGGCGCCGATCAGGATGCATCGCCCGCCTTACCCCCGGCAGCGCCCGTCATGGGCCCCTCTTCCGATGCGATGATCGACAAGGCCCGGGAACTCACGTCGGTGAAACGGGATGATCCCTGTGCGAACCGACAGACGGCGGCGCCTGACGAAATCCTCGTCTGCAAGGCGCGCGACAGTGCCTATCGCTTGCCGCTGCCTGACGAGCGCGGTCCGCCAGACCGGGCGCGCCAACCGACGGGCGACGCCAGGAGCATGCCGCCCGGTGCCCCCTGCCCACCCGGCGGCTGCACCGGCATCAATCTGCTCGCCGTGCCGGGCGTGCTGTTCAAGATCGCGAAGAAGATCATCGATCCGGACAGCTGATCGCTCAGGCCAGAATATGCATCCATAATGGCGCGCCCGTCAGGCTTTCCGATCCGCGCAGCGTTTCCAGCGCCTTTGCCACGGCGCGTTCGGGGCCTTCATGGGTGACGATCGCGACAAGGACGCTGCCATCCGCAGAACGTCCGCGCTGCATCAGGCTTTCGATCGAGACGCCCGAATCGCGCATCGCTGCTGCAATCTCGGCCAGCACACCGACCTTGTCGGCAACGGTGAAGCGCACATAAGCGCGGCCGCGCCTGTCGCCGGTGTCTGCGGGAGATTGCGCGACCAGTGCCGCAGCGGGCATCGCGTAGGGGGGGCCATATTCGCCCCGCGCGATATCGATCAGGTCGGCGACGACAGCACTCGCGGTGGGGCCATCGCCCGCGCCTGCGCCCTGAAACAACAGACGCCCGACGAAATTGCCCTCCGCCACCACCGCATTGGTTGCGCCCGTCACATGGGCGAGCGGGTGGCTGACGGGCACCAGATGCGGGTGGACGCGCTGGAACAGCCCGTCTGAATTGGCTTCGGCAATGCCCAGCAAACGGATGCGATAGCCGAGCGCGGCTGCCTCAGCGATGTCAGCGGCAAGCACATCGCGGATACCGCCCGACTTCACATCACCAAAGGCCGGCTGGGTGCCGAACGCGATGCTCGCCAGGATAGAGAGCTTGTGCGCGGCATCGACACCGTCGATGTCGAAGCTGGGATCGGCTTCGGCAAAGCCAAGCGCCTGGGCTTCAGCCAGAACATCCCCGAAATCGCGGCCTTCGGCCTCCATCTTGGTCAGGATGAAATTGCAGGTGCCGTTGAGGATGCCATAAACGCGGGCGATCTCGTTCGCAGCAGCGCCTTCGCGCAGGCCCTTGATCACCGGGATGCCGCCCGCCACCGCCGCTTCGAACTTCAGCGCGGCCCCGGCGGCTTCGGCTGCACGCGCCAGTTCCAGCCCGTGATGCGCAATCATCGCCTTGTTCGCGGTAACAAGACCCTTGCCATTCGCCAGCGTCGCGCGCGCCAGTGTGAGCGCAGGTCCATCCGATCCGCCGACCAGCTCGACGACGACATCGGCGTCGTCGCGCTGGGCGAGCGTGGTCGTATCATCGACCCAGGCGAAGCGCCCGATATCGACGCCGCGATCCTTCGCCCGATCGCGTGCCGAGACAGCGACGATCTCGATCGGCCGACCCGCGCGGCGCGCGATAAGGTCGCCATTCGCATCGATCAATTTGATCACGCCCGCGCCAACGGTGCCGAGCCCGGCGAGCGCTATGCGAAGTGGTTTGGTCATTGAACTTCCCTCGTCACCCCGGACTGGTTCCAAGGTCTACCGGGTAGCTTGCGACCCGTTGTCGTTCGCTAGCGGAGGTGCGGGCCCCGGAACAAGTCCGAGGTGACGGATTATGCCTTCACCAGCCCGATTTCGACCAGCCGTTCGTGCAGATAATCATGCGCGGTGATCGGCGTGGGATACCGATTGGGGTTCGCCGCACTCACGCAGCCTGGCAGCGTTTCGATCAGGAAATCGGGGGCAGGGTGGAGGAAAAACGGCATTGAATAGCGCGGCAGGTGGCGGCGCTCTGGCGGCGGGTTGACGACGCGGTGGGTGGTGGAGGGCAGGACATGGTTTGTCAGCCGCTGGAGCATATCGCCCACATTCACCACCATCGCATCGGCGGGCGGCTTCACGGCCAGCCACTCGCCGTCGCGGTCGAGCAGCTCGAGCCCGGCTTCCTCCGCACCCAGCAGCAGCGTGATCAGGTTGATGTCCTCATGTGCACCCGCCCGCACGCCCTCGGCATCGGCGGGTATCGGGGGATAGTGGAGCAGCCGCAGGATCGAGTTGCCGTCCTTCACTGCCGGATCGAACCAGTTGGTAGCCAGCCCCAGATGCCGCGCGATGGCCGACAGTATCTTGTCACCTGCGCGGTCGAAGGCCGTGAACAGATCGCTCAGGGTTCCGTGAAAGCCTTCAGGCCGATCGGGCCAGATATTGGGCGGCATCACATCGGCGAAACGGTGCCCGGCGGCCAGATCGCGCCCGACGTGCCAGAACTCCTTCAGGTCGACGACGCTCGCGCCCTTGGCAATTTCGGTCTTGAATGGGGTGTAACCGCGCTGGCCGCCGCCTGCCGCCGTATAATATCGGCGTTTCTCTTCATCGGGCAACGCGAAGAACTGAGCGGTATAGTCCCATGCCCGATCGATAAGTGCCTGGTCGATGCCGTGATCGGCCACCACCGCAAAACCGAACCGTTCGAACGACGCCCCAAGCGCGCTTGCAAATCCTTGGGGGTCGGTGGCGTCCTGCGTCAGCGAAAGCGCTGGAACCTCGGCAGTGGCGGTATCGAGCATGGGTAAACGTCCGTTATGCGATTGATCGGTCAACATAGGACGCAGTGCCGGATTCGAACAGGGGGCCTTATCCCTTGCTGATCACGCCGGTGCTGTGCCCGGCCGCCGCCGGCTTCACATCGATGCGCACCGGCTTGCCTGAAGGATCGGTGCCGACGACTGTCGTACCCTGCTCCTGCAGCCTGAAGCCCTTGGCGCCGAGCGTATCGATATACCAGCGTCGCACCGTCGCAGCATCGGCAGGGCTGTCGAACGCCATGCCGGTCATGTCATCTTCTTCATGCGGCATGATCTTCATGTCGATCATGGTCGACCCCGGATACATCGGCACCATCGCCATATCGACCGCACTGCCATCGGGCATCGGCATGTCCGTGGTGTTGGCCCCCGCCATAGGCGCTGATGGCGTGCTTGCCGGTTCGGTGCAGGCGGTAAGCGGCATGACGAATGCTGCCAGGATCAATGCAGCACCGGGTATCGATCGGGTCATGCCAGTCTCCGTGACGATTACGTTCGCCACGCCAGAAAGGAACCACGACCGCCATCGGTCAAGCAAAGGCAGGCCCGCGCACCGATTTTGGACGATCGGGCGCGTCTAATCGGTGTAGCGGCGGTCGGCGATCACCCTCCGGCGGTGATCACGCCCGTCGAATGGCCGTCAGCGGCGGGAGTTACCACCAGCGAAAAGGGCTTCTTTTCGTCATCGGTGCCGGTCAGTCCCGTGTCTTTGCGCGTCAGGGTGAAATCGGCCTTACCCAGCTTGTCGGCAAAGTAATCGATCACCTTGTCGGGGGTCGCCGGACTGTCAAACACGACCCGGACGCTGCCCTTCTCACCGTCCCCCGAGGGATCGGTATCGTCTTTTTGGGCGCTGATATTCATCGTCTTGATCGTCGAGCCAGGATAGAGGTTCACGCCATTCAGGCTGAAGTCCGAGCCTCCGAGATTCAGTTTCGGCAACGATAGCTTACCCTTGAAGCCAGGCGCGTTGATCGACACTTCACCGGTTTTCCCATCAACATTGGCAACGCTGCTCTCGTTACCGTCGCTGTCGCTCATGTTGAACGAAATCGTCGTGCCTTCCTTGTCGCTACCGCATCCAGCCAGCGACAGTGCGATCGGCAACAACAAGGCCGGCAGGAACATGGTGGCGCGCATGGTCGGTCTCCATCGGGTGTGTTGATCAGATAATACACATGCATCGGTCGATGCGTCAATATCCTTGAAGAACAGGCCGCAACGGGTCGACCCCGGCGCCTGTATCGGGCATGGCCGCGCACATGAACGCGCCGCAAGCCATTGCTACTCCACCGCAGCCGCCCGCCGACTCGAATGCCCCGATCGGGTTCATCGAGTTCGTGGCGCTGGTGGCGTCGTTGATGGCACTGACGGCGCTCGGCATCGATGCGATGCTGCCCGCGCTGCCCGCCATCGGCGATGCACTGCGCGTTCAGGTGGAAAATGATCGCCAGCTGGTTATCGTGATGTTCCTGTTCGGCTTCGGCGTCGCGCAGCTGGTCCATGGCCCGCTCGCTGATCGCTATGGTCGCCGCCCGGTGCTGCTGTTCGCGCTTGCGGCCTATGTGCTTGCCAATCTGGTCGCGGCGCTCTCGAGCAGCTTCGTGCTGCTGCTCGCCGCGCGCTTTGCAGCGGGCATGGCGATCGCAGCGTCGCGCGTTGTCACCGTGGCGCTGGTGCGCGATTGCTATTCGGGTCGCGCGATGGCGCGGGTGATGAGCCTGGCGTTCATGGTGTTCATGGCTGCCCCCGTGCTCGCGCCCAGCTTTGGCCAATTGATCCTGTTCTTTGGATCATGGCGCCTGATTTTCGTGATGATCGCGGTGATTTCGGCGGGCATCCTTGGCTGGTTTCTCCTGCGCATGCCCGAAACATTGCGCCCGGAAGACAAGATGCCGCTTTCTGCAGCCCGGCTTTGGGACGGCTGGCGGCTGACGCTCACCGATCGCTGTTCAATTGGGTATACGCTGGCGGCAACCGCGCTGCTCGGCGCGCTTTATGGCTTCATCAATTCGGTGCAGCAGGTGATCGTGTCGCTCACCGGGGACGATCGGTTGCTGGTGCCGGTCTTCATTGCGGTCGCAAGCATGATGGCGCTCGCCAACCTGCTCAATTCGCGAATCGTGATGCGCATTGGCACGCGCCGCATTTCGCACAGCGCGCTCGCGGCATTCATTGCCGTTTCGGCAGTGCATCTGATGATCGCGCTGGCGGGGGTGGAGACGATTTACAGCTTCGGGATCCTGCAGGCGCTGACAATGGCGTGCTTTGGGCTGGCGACGGCCAATTTCTCATCGATGGCGATGGAGAATATGGGCAGCATCGCGGGCACCGCGTCGAGCGTACAGGGTTTCATCACGGTCACCACAGGAACGCTGATCGGCGCAGTGATCGGGCAGGCATTTAATGGCAGCACAGTGCCGCTATCGGCAGGCTTCCTGGTGTCGGGTCTGGTAGCCCTGGTCATTGTCGCCGTCGTCGAGCGTGGCCGGATGTTTCGCCCGAGCTGATCTGGCCGGACAAGCAATAGCATTGGGGCCGCGTACGCTTATGCCCGTTTGAATGGTGTCATCTGACCCAGATATTCGCGGTCCGCCGCCACCGCCTCGCGCTCGCGCACCAGGAAATCGGCGATTGCGCGGCGGAAATTGCGATCGGGAATGAAATGTGCTGACCAGGTCGCCACCGGCGCATAGCCGCGCGCGAGCTTGTGCTCGCCTTGCGCACCGGCCTCCACCGATTGCAACCCGCGCGCGATGGCGGCGTCGATCGCCTGATAAT
>CAZWAL010000102.1:0-9740 GCA_964631905.1 uncultured Stakelama sp. | reverse complement strand
TGATCGGTGAGCGCGGCGAACGCTATCTCGATTTCGCCAGCGGCATCGCGGTCAACGCGCTTGGCCATGGCCACCCGAAGCTGGTCAAGGCGATTGCCGATCAGGCAGCGACGCTGATGCACGTCTCCAATCTTTACGGATCACCGCAGGGCGAACGGTTCGCGCAGCGGCTGGTCGACAACAGCTTTGCCGATACGGTGTTCTTCACCAATTCGGGTGCGGAAGCAGTGGAATGCGCGATCAAGACTGCCCGTCGTTACCACTTTGCCAATGGTAATCCCCAGCGGCACAAGCTGATCACCTTCAACAACGCCTTTCATGGCCGCACGATGGGCACGATCAGCGCGACCAACCAGGCCAAGATGCGCGACGGGTTCGAACCGTTGCTGCCCGGCTTCGGCTATGCGCCGTTCAACGATCTGGAAGCAGCGCTCGCGCTGATCGATGACGAGACGGCGGGTTTCCTGGTCGAGACGATCCAGGGCGAGGGCGGCGTTTCGGCAGGCACTGAGGCGTTCATTCAGGGCCTGCGCAAGGCCTGCGACGATCACGGCCTGTTGCTGGTGCTTGACGAGGTGCAATGCGGCTATGGTCGCACCGGCAAGATGTGGGCGTATGAGCATTACGGTATCACCCCCGATATCTTGGCATCGGCCAAGGGCATTGGCGGCGGCTTTCCGCTGGGCGCGTGCCTTGCGACCGAGGAAGCGGCCAAGGGCATGGTATTCGGCACGCACGGCTCCACCTATGGCGGCAATCCGCTCGGGATGGCAGCAGGCGAGGCGATCCTCGACGTGATGCTCGAACCCGGTTTCCTCGATCATGTGACCGCAATGGGCGATCGGCTCCGTCAGGCGCTCGAGCAGATGATCCCCAATCACGATCATATTTTTGACAGCGTTCGCGGGCGTGGGCTGATGGCCGGGCTGAAGCTGAAAGACAGCGCCGTCTCGCGCGATTTCGTCGGCTATCTGCGGGATCATCACGGGCTTTTGACGGTCGCGGCAGGCGAGAACGTCGTCCGCATCCTGCCGCCGCTGATCATCGAGCAGCACCACATCGACGAATTCGTCCAGAAGATGAGCGATGCCGCGCGGGCCTATGCCCCGGCCGTGGCGGCGTGACGCGCCACTTCCTCAACCTCTCGGACGCCGGGGCCGACGCCATCGCCGCGATGCTGGCCGACGCTCTGGATCGCAAAAATGCGCGTGCGGGCTGGCCGAAGGGCAAGGTGGATGCCGATGCACCGCTCGCCGGGCGCGTCCTCGCGATGATCTTCGAGAAGAACTCCACCCGCACTCGCGTGTCGTTCGACATGGCGATCCGTCAGTTGGGCGGCACCAGCATCGTCATGGACGCCGGATCAATGCAGCTTGGCCGTGGCGAAAGCATCGCTGACACGGCCCGCGTGCTCTCGGGCTATGTCGATGCGATCATGATCCGCACCGATGATCACGCCAAGGTGGTCGAGATGGCGCAGTATGCCAGCGTGCCGGTGATCAACGGGCTTACCGATGCGTCGCATCCCTGCCAGATCATGGCGGACATGCTGACGATCATCGATAGCGGTCGAGCGCTGCCTGGGCTGAAAGTCGCGTGGCTGGGCGATGGCAACAATGTGCTCGCGTCGATCGCCGAGGCTGCCGGGCTGATGCATTTCGATGTCGTCGCCGCATGCCCGCAGGGGTTCCAGCCGAGCGAGGAGGATCTGGCGCTCGGCAAGGGGCGGGCGCGCTGCGTCGCCTCGCCGCATGAAGCGGTGGAGGGGGCCGATGTGATCGTCACCGACACCTGGATTTCGATGGGGCAGGCCCATGCCGATACCAAGCTCGACGCGATGATGCCGTATCAGGTGACGCCCGCGCTGATGGCCTCCGCGCGGCCCGACGCGGTGTTCCTCCACTGCCTGCCCGCCCATCGCGGCGAAGAGGTGGTGGCAGAGGTGATCGACGGCCCGCAATCGCTGATCTGGGCAGAGGCCGAAAACCGGCTCCATGCGCAGAAATCGATCCTGCGCTGGTGCTTCGGGCAGATTGGTTGATCTTGCGGGCGGCATTGCCCATCTTCGTCATGCCAGCGGACGCTGGCATCTCATCCCACCAAGCGCGCCAATGCCGCACGAGACCCCAGTGTACGCTGGGGTGACGGAGTTTTTGATGAATACCGACCAGGAAATTGACACCGACCGTGCGCTTGGGTTCACCATTCCCGATCGGCATGCCCGCGGTCGCATCGTTCGGCTCGGTCCGGTGCTCGACACGATTCTGGAAGCGCACGCCTATCCGCCTGCCATCGCGTCACTGCTGGCAGAGGCGCTGACGCTCACCGCGCTGGTCGGGTCGACGCTGAAGGACGCCGGCGGCCAGCTGACGATGCAGACCCAGACCGACAATGGCGTCGTCCGCTTGCTGGTGTGTGATTTCCGCGGCGGCGAACTGCGCGGCTATGTCGATTATGATCCCGACAAGCTCGCTGATCAGCCCGAACAGCCGAGCCTGTTCGCGCTGTTCGGGGCCGGCTATCTGACGATCACCTTCGATCATGCCGGCACCGGCGAGCGCTATCAGGGCATCGTGCCGCTCGACGGCGATACGCTCGGCGCAGCGGTGGAGAGCTATTTCGTTCAGTCCGAACAAATCCCGACCCTGGTCAAGGCAGGGATCGTGAAGCGGTCGGATGGCCGTTACTGTGCGGGCGGGTTGTTCCTGCAGCATCTGCCGGAGGGCGAAGTAGGGCGTGACCGGATTCATACCCGGCTCGACCACCCCGAATGGGAGCATGTCGCGGTGCTGGGCAGCACGATGGCCGCCGATGAGCTGACCGATGTCACGCTGCCGCTCGAAACACTCATCTGGCGACTGTTCAACGAAGAAAGCGAAGTGCGAATCCTGCCCGAACCGGCGTTGTCAAAGGGGTGCCGCTGCTCCGTCGACTATATCGCGCAAGTCATCGGCAAATTTCCGATCGAGGAACAGCGCGAAATGGCCGATGAAAATGGTGTGATCACCGTCGATTGCGCCTTTTGTTCGACCAAGTTCCCCCTACAAGTGGGGATGGTCGCGCCCTAGGAGCGCTTGTATCTTCCGTTCGGCTCCAGCACATAGCTGCCAAGGGGCACCACACACGACTCATGCGCGATTGCATGCGGCGAGGGGGTTAATCGATGCGGATCGGGAATTGGACGCGCGTTGTGTTGGTGGGTGCCGGGCTGTTTGCTGGCACGGCGATTGCCGCCGTGCCGGCTGCAAATACGGTCGCGGCAGTAATTGGTGATATCACGCCGGGCCAGTGGCAGTTACGCGAAGCCGGATCGAGCGCACCGCCCCGGTCGGTGTGCGTCAGCAATCCCGACCGCCTGATTCAACTGGAGCATCCGGGGGCATCATGCTCGCGCATATTGCTGAACGACCAGCCGCGCACCGCCACGATCAGCTATACCTGCCCCGGGGCGGGGCATGGCCGCACGATGATCCGCCTGGAAACCCGCAACAGCTTTCATCTCGAAACCCAGGGCATTGCCGGCGGCGCGCCTTTCGACATGGCATTTGAAGCGCGTCGTACCGGTGATTGTGTGCCTGCCACGCAGTGAGACCGTCGTTAAGCTGGGGTATAGAATTGGGTGCTACAATCGCCCTGTGCTTCTGGCACGCTTTCTCCCTGAGGCGTTGAAGCCTAACTGGGCCGCCCTTATCAGGCGGCCCTTCTTTTGGTGATCGCGGCTTGCAGCGCTCCGGCAATCCGACTAGCGACCCGCCCATCATGCACGATGCGAACAAGATGGCGGTGGTGCTGCTTTCGGGCGGGCTCGACTCGATGGTCTCGGCGGGGCGCGCCCGCGAAGCCGGTTTCATCGTGCTTGCCTTGTCGGTCGATTACAACCAGCGGCACCGCGTGGAGCTCGAGGCGGCAGGCCGCATCGCCCGTGCCCTGGGTGCAGCGCGCCATATCATCCTGCCGCTCGATCTCTCGGCATTCGGCGGCTCCGCGCTGACCGCGGATATCGATGTGCCAAAGGACGGGGTCGGCCCCGGCATTCCCATCACCTATGTGCCCGCGCGCAATACGATTTTCCTCAGCCTGGCGCTGGGCTGGGCAGAGGCTGCCGGGGCGCATGATCTGTTTATCGGCGTGAACGCGCTCGATTACTCGGGCTACCCTGATTGCCGCCCGGAGTTCATCGCGAGCTTCGAGGCAATGGCCGCGCTGGCCACGCGCGACGGCGTGGAGGGGCGTGGATTCACGATCCACGCGCCGCTGCAACACATGACCAAGGCCGATATCGTGCGCGAGGCGGCCCGGCTCGGGCTCGACGCCGGCTTGAGCTGGTCCTGCTATGATCCGACGCCCGAGGGCATGCATTGCGGCCTGTGCGACAGCTGCCGCTTGCGCCAGCGCGGCTTCGATGAAGCCGGGATTGCTGACCCGACCCTTTACGCAGCGCGGGCGTGACCCGGTGAGCTATGCCGTCAAGGAAATGTTCCTGACGCTGCAGGGAGAGGGCGTCCATGCCGGGCGTCGCGCCGTGTTCGTCCGCTTCGCCGGCTGCAACCTATGGTCGGGCCGCGAAGTGGACCGCGCAACGGCAGTCTGCCGGTTCTGCGATACCGATTTCGTTGGCGTCAATGGGGCGGGCGGCGGTCGCTTTACCGACGCCTTGGCGCTCGCTCAGGCGGCGGCATTGCATTGGGGGCAGGAGGGTGAAAACCGCTTCGTGGTGCTGACGGGGGGTGAGCCGATGCTGCAAATTGACGATGCGCTGGTCGATGCCCTCCACGCCGAAGGGTTCAGCATCGCCATCGAAACCAATGGCACGCTGCCGGTGCACCCTGGTATCGACTGGGTGTGCGTCAGCCCCAAGGCGGGCAGCGACGTCGTGCAGCGATCAGGCGACGAATTGAAGCTCGTCTGGCCGCAGCCGGGCAGCGATATTGACGCGATCGAGGGCTGGGCGTTCGACCATTTTCTGCTGCAGCCACTCGACAGCGCCACCGCCGATCTCAACCGCGCGGTCGCGATCGAGACGGTGCTTGCCCGGCCCCGGTGGAAGCTATCGCTGCAAACCCACAAGCTGCTCGGTCTGCGTTAAATCAGCGCCAAGAGATCAGCCCTGCCAATAGGCGTCGGGGCAACGCTTGAAATCGAACTTGTTCTTCTTCCAGCATGGCTCGTCCATCCGCAGCATCGGGACCATGCGCAGGGTGGTGCGCGCGCCAAATGCCTGCTCGCCCCCCGCGACCAGACTGTTGCGCAGTTCTCGCAACCGGTTGGCAGCGAGCGTGCCGAGTTCGCCGCGCGGCGTGAAAATGGCATCACGACCCACATGCGCCGCAGTCTGACAAAAATTATACTGTGCGTAGACCGTAGTGAAGCTGGAATAAATGCGCGTCTGATACTTGTCGAAAGCAGTCGTTGCCGCTTTCTTGACTTTATTCTTGCGCGCGAAATATTTGTTCAGCGTATCGAAGGACTTGGCCAGCTCTGCCTTGTGGTCGATTAACACGGCATTGTATGTCGGGATCGTCAGCAGTGACGGCTCGAAATCGCACCCAAGCGCCGAGACGTTCAGCGCTGCGCGTAGCGACCATACCATGCTGGCGCGTAACTCGTCGGCAGTGGCATCGGGCAGAGGAACGAACATTCCGGCCTCATCGCCGCGCACCGGCGCGCCGCTATAATCGGGACTTTTGATAAAAAACTGTGCGCAAGCCGGGCTTGCCGCCGATAGTCCCAAAGCTACTGCGAGCATCACAATCAAACGCAACATCATTGTTCTTCCTCGCCAGATACCCCCTGCGCGCGCCCTAAAGGCTTTTTGCAGCGATCCCAACCATTTTTGCATCAACCCGATGATCAGCGTGATCAATGGCTAGCATGCCACGGCACACACGCGTTTAGCCCGCGCAGGCAAATGCCGGGTTAACGATGCCGCTGCCGACATGTTTTTGTCGACGGCACGGCGCTGTAATTCGTATCGCGTTCCAGTCGCTCGTCAAACCCCCAAATCGCCCGACGAACAACCAAACAACGGCGCCAGCGACGGCATGTGAATCGAAAAGGGCCGCCCGGCTAACCGGACGGCCCCTTCGTATCGCTGCGCTACCCGGGGGTAGCGACGGCAATCGCCAAATTACTTGGCTTCGTTCGACATCATCGCGTCGTTCGACATCATGGCGTCGTTCGACATCATCGCATCGTTCGACATCATTGCGCCGTCGGTTGCGGTCATGTTGTCGGTTGCCATCGCGTCGCCTTCGTTCGCGGTCATTTCGCTGACCATGGCGTTGTCGGTGGTCGTTTCGGTCTTCGGCGAGCATGCCGAAATCATGAGTGCCGCACCGGCGATCATCGAACCGGCAACGACTTTGGAAATGAGTGCACGCATTTGGAAGCTCCCTAAGATAGTGGATTTGGTTGGCTTGACCGCCTTTAATACCCAAACCGAGGTAGACATTAGTCTGATATCGCGTCGCCCTCAAGCCTCGTTTTGCAGGGGCAAAGAAAGTCTATCCAGAAAATCAGCGAACCCCGCTGCCAACGCATCATCCAATGCCTTGAAATCGGCGGGTTTGCCCAGTTTTTTGACACTGGTGACGCCATAATCTGGCAGCCCGCACGGGATGATGCCGCTAAAATGCCCCAATTCCGGCATCATGTTCACGGCAAAGCCATGCAGCGTCACCCAGCGTTTCACGCGCACGCCGATCGCACCGATCTTGGCTTCCTGCGCACCATCAATCGTCCAGATGCCCACTCGCCCCGGCGCGGTGAAACCGGCGATGCCCATGCGGGCCAGTGCCGCGATCACCCATTGCTCGATCGCGTGCACATAGCGGCGCACGTCCCGCCCGCGCTTGTTCAAGTCGAGCATCACATAACCGACGCGCTGGCCGGGGCCATGATAGGTATAGCGACCGCCACGCCCGGTGTTGTGCACTGGAAAACGGGCATCGATCAGCTCGGCAGGATCGGCGCTGGTGCCAGCAGTATAAACGGGCGGGTGTTCGAGCAGCCAAACGAGCTCGCGGGCGTACCCGTCGGCAATATCGGCCGCGCGAGCAGCCATGATCTCGGCCGCGACCGCATAATCGATTGGCTCGGGTTCGATCCGCCACTCGACGGCGTTGATCATGGGGTCGATCATCATTTCTCCCTGCGGCAGTCGGTGGCAGCGGGCAAGCGCCAACCGATGTGGCGAAGCATTGGCAAGCGGCGGAGCAATCGTCTAACACCGGCACCGCGGAGGTGCTGACCGCTATTATCGGGGAGTAAGCAGCCTTGACTTCGGTGAATATGGGAACGGTGTGGGATCGGGCAACCGAGTTTCTGGGCGATAACATCGGCGCGGTTGCGCCGATTGCGGTCGCGGCGATTTTCGTGCCGGCATCGATCAACGATGCGATTGCACCGCTCGGCACCGCCAACCCCGATCTGCAAATCTGGGTGAGCCTGGCCGGGATGATTCTCGCGGTCGTATCGATCTTTGGCGAATTGGCGATCATGGCGCTCGCGCTTGATACCAACCGGACGCCAGGGACCGCCGCACAGGTGGCGCTCGGCAAGCTGGTCTGGGCGGTCTTGATCACCGTCTTGCTGCTGGCGGGGATGATGCTCGCGCTGGTGCCGATCGCGTTTATCGCCGTCGCGGCGGGCCTTGATACTGCCGGTTTTATGACGAACGATCAGGCGGCGATCAGCGCGGCGATCGGTGCACTGCCGGGCAGCATCATCCTGGCGATCCTGGGGTACATGATCATCTGGGCGATTGTGGCCATCTGGGTCAGCGCGCGGCTTACGCTGGCCTATCCGGCGCTGGTGGGTGAGGATATGGGCTTGGGTGCGATTGGCCGCTCCTGGGTGCTCAGCAAAGGGCTGGCGTGGAAAATCGTCGGCGTGCTGTTGTTGTATATCATCGTCAGTGCGGTCGCAGGGCTTGCCGCCAAGGCAGCCTTTGGCGGGGTACTTGGGCTGATCGCGGGGGGAACCGAACCCGGCAGCGTGGCGAGCGTCCTCACCTCGGTGGCGGTCGGCACGGTCGGCACGGCATTTGTGGTGTTGCAGGCCGCCTTCGTCGCCAAATTATTCGTCGCCGCGCATCACCGCGCGCAGGAAGCCACCGGCAACCCATGAAAATCAACCTGCCGGGCGTTTTCTCCGACGCCTGGAGCATGTTCGCGCGCCACCGCGAGGTGTTGCTCACCGTCGCGGGAATGTTCATCTTCCTGCCGACACTTGCGTTGCTGTTGCTGGTGCCAGTTGCGCCGCCCTGGCCCGAATCCGGCGCGACCGAGCCGGAGATTCAGGCGGGCGCCACCGCCCTTGCCACCTGGCTTGTCGATCATGGATCGATGTTTATTGCGGCCGGCATCATGTCGCTTTTCGGGTCGCTGACGATCAGCGCGTTCATGCTCGATCCCGATAGCGTTGATCTGCGCGCGGCCCTGTCACGCGCGTTGAACCTGTTGCCGCGCTTCGTGCTCGCCGCGTCGCTGATTCTGATCCCTGCGTCGCTTGGCCTGTTCGTGCTGATTGTGCCAGGCCTGTATATTCTGGGGCGGACAATGCTGATTGGCCCGTTGCTGATCGCCGATCGCCCGATTGCGGCGACGGCGGCGATCATGCGCAGCATCGCGCTGACCAGGGGCAACGGCCTGATGCTCGCCGCGCTGACCGGTATCGGCCTGATCGCCGGTCAGTTCCTGCCCGGGCCATTTCAGCAGCTGGATGTCGCCCTGCGTGCCGCGCGGGCGGCGAACCCGATCGTGATTACCCTTGTCGATTCGGCCGCCGCCGCGCTTGCCGCTTCGGTCGCGTTGGCGACGATCCTCGTGCGGATCGCCGTTTATCGCCAGCTGGCCAAACAGCTGTAGCGCTATCGAACGACAGCCTCAGGCCCAGGTGGCGAGCGGCGGCAGGCTCATCAGGATCGCGTCGATATTGCCACCGGTCTTCAGCCCGAACAACGTGCCGCGATCATAAACCAGATTGAATTCGGCATAGCGCCCGCGCCACGTCAGCATTTGCGCGGTATCCGCGTCGGTGAACGGCGTGTGCATCCGCCGCCGAACGATGCGGGGATAGCTGTCGAGGAAGGCGCGGCCGATATCCTTGATGAATTCGAAATTGGCGTCGAAATCGCCCTCAAGGTGATCGGCGAAAATCCCGCCCACGCCGCGGTGGCATTGCCGGTGCGGGATGTAGAAATAGTCATCCGCCCATTTCTTGAAGCGATCATAATGGTCTGCGCCATGCGGATCGCAATGCGCCTTCAGCGTGTCGTGGAAATCGGCGGTGTCTTCGTCATAGGGGAGGGGCGGGTTGAGATCGGCCCCACCACCGAACCAACGCTTGGTCGTGACCAGAAAACGCGTGTTCATATGCACAGCAGGCACATGCGGGTTGGCCATATGCGCGACCAGGCTGATGCCCGTCGCGAAGAAGCCGGGATCCTCAGCCGCGCCGTGAATCGATTTGGCGAATTCGCCCTCGAACGTGCCGCCGACGGTGGAGACGTTGACGCCGACCTTTTCGAACACCTTGCCCTTCATCACCCCACGCACGCCGCCGCCGCCGGGTTCGCCCGATGGATCTGTGCGATCCCAGCTCACATAATCGAAGCTAGCGTCCGATCCTGCTTCGCGCTCGATCGCCACGAACTCGGCGCAAATTTGATCGCGCAGCGATTCGAACCAGGTGCGCGCGCGGGTCTGTTCGTCGTCGAGTGGCTTCATTCGGGCCGTCCC
>CAZWAL010000101.1:0-9780 GCA_964631905.1 uncultured Stakelama sp. | reverse complement strand
CCATCCGGTGATCGACCAGGCGAAAGCCGAGCCGCTCCGCGATCTGCTTCTGGAGTTGTTCGAGTTCCGGGTCGACGAATTCGAAAACGCGCCCGGATTCGACGTCGATCAGATGATCGTGATGTGATTCAGGGGCGGGTTCGTAGCGCGAACGGCCGTCACCGAAATCATGTCGGTCGAGGATGCCCGCTTCTTCGAATAGACGTACGGTGCGGTAGACCGTGGCAATCGAAATACCGGGATCGATCGCGGAGGCGCGCTCATAGACTTTTTCGACATCGGGATGATCTTCGGCATCGGAAAGCACACGCGCGATGACGCGACGCTGCTCGGTGATCCGAAGGCCCTTTTCGTTGCATAGCGCTTCGAGATCGATCTTGCGCGCCATTATCTTCATCCACCCGTCAGTTGCCGTCGTGCATCACCGGTGTAGCGGCATCGCCGCCGGGGGGAAAGTGCCCCTCCCGCCTCAATCGGCACGGGAGGGGCATGTCATCGGCTTAGCGGACGGTCTTGCGACGCTTCGTGCCGAGGCCGATCTTCTTGGCGAGCGTGCGACGCTGTTCGGCGTAGTTCGGCGCGACCATCGGATAATCGGCGGGCAGGTTCCACTTGGCGCGGTATTGCTCGGGCGTCATCTGGTAATGGGTCATCAAATGGCGCTTCAGCATCTTCAGCTTCTTGCCGTCTTCCAGGCAAACGATGAAGTCGGGCTTGATCGATGCGCGGATCGAAACAGCCGGTTCCTGCTTTACTTCAGGCTCGATAACAGGGCCGCCAAGGCCAGCAAGCGCGCTATGCACATTGGCGATAAGGACCGGCAGATCGGAAACAGCGACGCTGTTGTTGCTGACATGCGCTGCCACGATGTCGGCGGTGAGCGTGATCAGGGTTTCCTGAACTTCGGTATGGGTATCCATGGTCGTCCTTTCGGTACTGGGTAGAGGCCGTACAAAGGCTTCAGCGTGAGCCTATCGGACCAGTGCCAGCAATGTGCAAGCAACAATTTACGAAAATTGCGGTTTTCACACTAGCTTGCGTTCAAATGTCAAAGCATCAAACAACTGATTTGCTTGGCCACGGTAATAAGAACGGCGTTCACCAACCTGCACAAATCCATTTGATCGATACAGTGCGAGCGCCTCGTTGCCTCGGCGGACTTCAAGATAAACCTTTGTCGCGCTTCGATCTTGTGCTTCATTGATGATTGAGCGCAACAAGGCACCGCCTACGCCTCTTCGCCGCACCTGCGGCAGACAGGCGAGCAGTAACAGTTCGGCTTCACCCGCTGTGGCTCTGGCCATCGCAAAACCCGCCTCAACGCCGTTCAGTTCCGCCATCGTCAGCCATACGCCCGGCATGGCAAGGATGCCCAGGCATTGGCCCCGCGTCCACGCTTCGCCAAAGCGCGGATCGAACGCCTGTTGCATGATGCTGTCGACCGTCCCCAGATCGGCAGGCGTGCCGGGACGTAATGCAATGACATTGAGCGTTGTGCTCATCGCGCGGTACCCGTTTTGGGGACGAATGGGACGGCATCGGGCGCGCGCCCATAGAGTGGCTTGGGGTCGAGCTGCATGAACGGTGCTGGCAAGTATCGCGCGTCGGCGGCGACGGGCAATGCATCGACCAGTGCCAATGCCGGGTCGATCGCCACAAGAAAACGCACCCCGTTGCCGACAGCGACGCGCCCGCCGAGTGCTGCGATTGCGTCGGCTGGCTTTAATGACTGCATCGGCGTCGCTGCGGTCAGCGGATCGGGCGTAAAGCTTTGCATGAATACTTCGCCGTGCCCGCCCTCGATCACGATCGCCACGGCAGGGCAGGCCGGATCGGCGGCAAAATGGCTCGCGGCAAGCATTGGCAGCGATGAATAGCCATGCACGGGAATACCCCAGCCAAGACCGAGCCCGCGCGCAGCGGCAACGCCCACGCGAATGCCGGTGAAGCTGCCCGGGCCGCAATCTACCGCGATCCGGTCTGCGCGGCCGCCATCTGGCAGTGAGGCAATCATCGATACCAACCGTTCGGCATGCCCGCGCCCGACCTCATCATGCGTCGCGGCGATGACCCGATCGCCCTCGATCAGGGCGACTGAGCAAGCGGCAGTGGCGGTGTCGATAACCAATATGCGCATCGCGCTCGCTTAGCGACATGTGCGCCGATTGCAAAAGGCGTGTGCGTCAGGCGAAGCTGTTGAACGTCTCGAATGGCGGGCGCGGCAAGCGATCGAAGATCGTCGCGGGATCACCCACGCCAAGCGTCGAGATGAAGTTCGACTTGATGTGCGGCGTATCGGCAAAGAACGCGGCATCAACGGCGGCGTTGTTGAAGCCCGACATCGGCCCGGTATCGAAGCCGAGCGCGCGCGCGGCGATGATGAAATACGCGCCCTGCAGCGTGCCGTTGCGCATCGCGGAGAGCTGGCGGAGTGGCTCGTTGCCGTCGAACCATGCCTTGGCGTTGGTATGCGGGAACAGTTCGGGCAGCTTTTCGTGAAAATTCTCGTCATTGGCGAAGATGACGGTGACGGGGGCGCTCAGGATCTTCGGCGCATTGGTGCCGCTCGCGCAGGCGGCGAGCTTCGCCTTGGCCTCGTCGCTCGTGCACCAGATGAGCCGCGCCGGCATCTGGTTAGCCGACGTCGGACCCCATTTCATGAGATCCCAGATGGCGCGGCAATCATCGGTCGTTACCGGTGCGTCTGTGTAGCCATTATAGCTGCGTGCAGCCCGAAAGATCGTGTCGAGCGCGGCATCGGACAGTTTTTCTGCCATGGAATTTTTCCGATTATTGAAACGAACGGTTGGACTGCTGCGACGGATCAGACCGCGCGAACCTCAGTCACTTCAGGCACATAATATTTCAGCAGCTGCTCGATGCCGTTCTTCAGCGTCGCGGTAGACGAGGGGCAGCCGGCGCAGGCACCCTGCATCTTCAGATAGACTTTGCCCTTGTCGAAGCCCTGATAGATGATGTCACCGCCATCATTGGCGACCGCAGGGCGAATGCGGGTTTCGATCAGGTCCTGGATCTGCACGATGATATCGGCGTCCGCCGGATCATCGGCATGGCCATTTTCCATCGGCACCGCGATGCCCGCAGCCGATCCGGGCTTGAACAACGGCATCCCGCCCGCAAAATGATCAAGCAAAATGCCCAGCACGTCCGATTTAAGCGCGTGCCAGTACACGCCCGGCGCGGCCGTGACCGAAATGAAATCGCGGCCAAAAAACACACCCGTCACATCGCCCAGTGTGAACAGCGCTTCGGCAAGGGGCGAGGCTTCCGCCTCTTCCGGGCTCGCGAAATCGCGCGTGCCCGCTTCCATGACCGTGCGGCCGGGAAGGAATTTCAGCGTGGCCGGATTCGGCGTTGTTTCGGTTTCGATCAGCATCCGCGTCATGTGGGCTGCATTGGCCGCAGGATCAAGATGGACCTGCCGAGGAGGGTCAAGATGATGACGGTTGCACTTCCTGCATGATCACCCTAAACACTGAACCATATGGTTCAGTGTTCCAACGCCGCGCTTGATGACGCCTTTGCTGCCCTGTCGGATGCCACCCGCCGCGGGATCATCGAACAGCTGGGGCGCGGTGATGCGTCGATCACGATCCTCGCGGACCGGTTTCAGATGACGCTGACCGGCATGAAGAAGCACGTCCAGGTACTCGAACGGGCGGGGCTTGTTATCACGCAGAAAGTCGGACGGGTCCGAACCTGTACGCTGGGGAAGCGCGGACTCGAGGCGGAGGCGGCGTGGATCGAGGTGCACCGCAAGCTGTTCGAGGACCGCTTCGATGCACTGGACGAGATCATCAGCGAGATGAAACAGGAGGGAAGCAATGACGAGCCAAAGTGACGGCGCAGATAATGCGCAAAGCCGGACGTCGGTTGAACGCCGGGGCGACCGTGACCTTGTCGTCACCCGGACATTCGATGCGCCGCCGAGCATCGTGTTCAAGGCGTGGAGCGACCCCGACCTGTTCCGACGCTGGTGGATGCCAAAATCAGTGGCCGGCGTTTCGCTTGTCGGGTGCGACACGGATGTGCGCACCGGTGGCAAATATCGGCTGGAATATAGCGCGGGCGGGCCTGAAACGATGGCCTTTTACGGCAAGTATCTCGAGGTTGTGCCGAACGAACGCATCGTCTGGACGAATGATGAGGGCGAAGAGGGCGCGGTGACGACGGTGACTTTCGAGGAACAGGGCGGCAAGACGCTGCTGACGTTCCACGAAGTCTATCCGTCGGCCGAGGCGCTGGAGGAAGCCATGCAAGGATCGGCGGCAGGGTTGCCCGAACAGCTTGATCAGCTCGACGATGTGCTGGTGGGGATCGACGGGTAGCGGTTCCCCGCCTGCTCACCCATCCAGCCGCTTCATCGCCGCGTTCCAGGCGTGGATGTTGTCGCGCGCTTCCTGGACGAAGGCGGATCGGCGGACGAAGCCCATGAACAGATCGGCGAACCATTTGCCGGGCTGGCGCAGCGGTCGATCGATATGAATCAGCAGGACGACGCGGGTCGCGTTGCTGTCGTTCCACACTTCGTGGCGATAGGTATCGTCGAACACCAGCATCTCGCCTTCGCCCCAGCGGACGATCTGATCGGCCACGCGCATCCGCACATCACCGTCCTTCGGCACGATCAGGCCGAGATGGCAGGTGATCAGCGCCTTGGTGACGCCGCGGTGATCGGGAATGTGGGTGCCCGGCGCGAGGATCGAGAAAAACGCGCTGTTCAGCCCCGGTATGCCCGCAATCGCCTTTGCGGTGTTGGGGCAGCGGGCGATGTTTTCCGGAATCGAATAGCCATAGCCGTGCAGGAAGAATGACTTCCAGCTGTCGACTTCGGCAATTCCCTTGTGATCGGGCGAAATGGTGACGAGCGACGGCGCTGAATTGCCCTGTAGCGCAACGGCGACGGCTTCATCGCGGATCGCCTCCCAATTGTCGCGCAGCACCTGCGTCCAGGGAAATAGCGCCGGATCAAGCACAGGATCATTGGGCACGAGCGACGACGCCCCGATCAGCCGATCAAAGGTGCCACGCAGTTTTTTACCGATCGAAATGATCAGGGGGCGGCGCGGTTCGGTGGTGATCTCTGCGCCGATATCGTTGCTTGGAATCGGGATTGGGCTGCTGGCGGCAAGCCGGGGCGAGAAGCCCGTCGGTGCACCGATGGGGGCCGCCGTGCGGGCTTGCGGGATGGCGGATTGCCGGTCGATCTTGCTTTGAATGGTCATGATCGTTTCAGCCTCTTGAGACGCAGGATACAGGGGTAGGATCAGGCAGGCGCGAGAATTGACAGGCGAATTCAGCGGTTTCGGCAGTCGTCCTTCGGCGCGCTTGCTCGGTTGTTACGGCTTCGCACCTAGTCAGCGGATTGGTCAGAATCATGGCAAAAACCGGGGCATAATACGGGCTTGCATCGATTTTTGACCGAAATGGGATGGGGCGTGGCTGGCGGCGGGCAGGCAACGCGGCTAAACTGGTGCGATGCACTCAACCGTTCGTACGCTTTTGCGTCCCGTCGCCCTTTGTCTCCTCGTTGGAATTACGCTGCCGATCGGCGCGCAGACGGCATTGCCGACGGACGCGATAAATGCCGTTGCCGCCCGAAAGGTTCCACGTCCGATACAATCGGCCCCGGTGCAGTTGGTCGCACAGAAAAAACCAGCAGCGGCAAAGCCGATACCAGCCGCTGTGCCCAAGGACGATACGCCGTGGTTGTTCCGCGGCAGTGACATTCCGCCCGATCGCGACTGGACTTTTGGCGAACTGCCCAACGGCGTGCGCTATGCGGTGCGGCGCAATGGCGTGCCGCCGGGTCAGGTCGCGATCCGGGTGCGGATCGACGCCGGATCGTTGATGGAATCCGACAGCGAGCGCGGCTTTGCCCATCTGATCGAGCATCTGACGTTTCGTGGATCGGCTTATGTGCCCGATGGCGAGGCGAAGCGGATCTGGCAGCGGTTGGGTACGACCTTCGGGTCGGATACCAATGCGCAGACGACGCCGACCGGTACGACCTACAAGCTCGATCTACCCAGCGCCACGGCGGCGGGGCTCGATGAGAGCATGAAGATTCTGTCGGGCATGATCGCTCAGCCCAATCTGTCCGCTGCTGCCTTGAATTCGGAGCGCCCGGTCGTGCTCGCCGAACAGCGCGAACAGCCCGGCGCGCAAGTGCGGATCGGCGATACGATCCGCCAGACATTTTTTGCGGGCCAGCCGCTTGCCGAACGATCGCCGATCGGCACCGTCAAGGCGCTCGAAGGCGCGACTGCCGATAGCGTGCAGGCATTCCATAAGCGCTGGTATCGCCCCGAACGTACGGTCGTGATCATTTCGGGCGACGTCGATCCGGCGCAGTTCGAAGCGCTGATCGCCAAATATTTCACGGCGTGGAAGGGGGTCGGCACGCCGCCGCCCGAACCCGATTTCGGCAAGCCCGATCCCAAGACGCCGGTCGCCGCCGTTACCAACGAACCGTCGCTGCCGCCGATCGTATCCTGGGCAGTGCTGCGCCCCTGGATCTACCGCGACGATACGATCCTGTTCAACCAGAAGCGCATGGTGGATCAGCTTGCGGTGCGGCTGATCAATCGTCGGCTTGAAACCCGCGCGCGGAACGGCGGCAGCTTCATTCAGGCCAGCGTCTCGCTGGACGATGTATCGCGTTCCGCCAATGGCACCTTCATCAGCATCTTGCCGATCGGCGACGATTGGGAAAAGGCCGTGCGCGATGTGCGCGCCGTTATTCTCGATGCGCAGGCAACACCGCCGGCCCAGGCCGAAATCGACCGCGAAGTTACCGAGTTCGATACTGCGATGAAGGCGCAAGTCGATACTGCGCGCGCCGAACAGGGTGTGCAGCAGGCCGACAATATGGGCCAGGCGATCGACATTCGCGAAACCATCGCCAGTGCGCAGGTATCTTATGACATCCTGACCGGCGCCCGCGAAAAGGGCTTCTTCAATCCCGAAGCGGTGCTCGAATCGACGAGGCGCGTGTTTACCGGCGATGCGACCCACGCCGTCGTCAATGTCCGCACCGCCGATCCGACAGTGATCGGCAGGCTGGAAGCAGCGCTGAAAGCCGATGTGTCCGGGGTGGCGACCACGCGCGATGCCCTGAAGAAAGTGACGTTCGCCGATCTGCCGTCGCTCGGCACGCCGGGCACGGTGGTGAAACGCCAGTCCGCCCCGGAACTAAGCGCGCCCATTGAGATGGAGCAGGTGACGTTCAGCAATGGGGTGCAGGCCATGCTGTATCCCAACACCGGCGAGTCGAACCGGGTCTATGTCCGCGTGCGGTTTGGTAACGGGCTGAATGCGCTCCCCACGAAACGCGCGACGATGGCGTGGGCGGCGCCGCTTGCGCTGATTTCGAGCGGGATCGGCAAGCTGGGCCAGGAGGAGCTCGACCAGCTGACCGTAGGTCGCCGGATCGGGATGAACTTCGCGATCGAGGACGATGCCTTTTCGTTGTCTGCCGTGACATCACCTGAGGATCTGGCCGATCAGTTGACGCTGATCGCTGCAAAGCTGGCGGCACCCGGTTGGGACGACAAGCCGATCGCGCGGGCGCGGGCGGTATCGCTGGCAGCCTTCGATGCGAGCGACGTATCACCCGGCGGCGTGTTGTCGCGCGATCTCGAAGGGTTGCTGCACAGTGGCGACGCCCGCTGGGTATCGCCGACCCGCAAGCAGGTCGAAACGGCGACCGCGGCTGACTTCAAAAAGCTGTGGGCACCGTTGCTCGCCTCCGGCCCGGTCGAAGTGCAGATTTTCGGTGACTTTAAGACCGACGATGCCGTGACGGCACTCGCCAAGTCGATGGGGGCAATCGCACCACGCCGCATAACCAAAGCCGCCGTGCCGCCGGTTGTCTTTCCGGCAATTACCGGCAAACCTGTCGTGCTGACACATAGCGGCCCTGACAATCAGGCGGTCGCATTGGTCGCGTGGCCGACCGGGGGCGGGATCGAGGGTGTCACCGATAGTCGTCGACTCGATCTGCTGGCGCAGATTTTCAGCGATCGGCTGTTCGACCGGCTTCGGTCCGAAGCGGGGGCAAGCTATTCGCCGAGCGTGCAGAGTGACTGGCCGCTCGGCTTGCCAGGTGGCGGCCGGCTGGTGGCGATCGGCCAGGTGCCACCCGACAAGGTCGATTTCTTCTACACGCTTGCCCGCGAGATCGCCGCCGATCTGATCGCCAAGCCGATCGAGCAGGATGAACTGCGCCGCACCCTGGTGCCGTATCTGCAATATATTGCGCGGGCATCCACCGGGAACACCTTCTGGCTCGACAAAATGGAAAGCGGCACGCGCGATCCGCGCCGGATCACCGCGGTGAATTCGCTAGCGGGCGATCTTCGCGGTATCACGCCCGAATTGCTGCAGCAGACCGCGCAGAAATATCTGAAGCCTGATGGGGCTTGGATGTTGCAGGTGGTGCCAAAGGCAACCGCCACTGCAAAGAAATAACGGTAGCCCCGGCGCGCCATCTGACGCGCCGGGGTGTCCTTTCAGCCCTTGTCGACGCTGGCCAGAATGGCGCTGTTGTCAGCACGAACCTTGTAATCGTCGGTCGACAGCTTTTGCTTGATCACACCATTCTTGCCGATCACCAGGATCGTGGCGAGCGGCACGCCGTATGCCGGGCTGTCCTTCGGATACCGCGGATCGCGCAGGCCGAAGGCGTCGATCTGCTTCGATCCGGTGTCTGACAGCAAGGTGTAGTTGACCGGGACCTTGGTATTGAAGGTCTTCAGTGCATCGACCGAATCATAGCTGATCGCCGCGAGCGTATAGCCACGCTTGGCGAGTTCGGGCTGCAGATCGCGGATGTCCTTCAACTGCTTCTGGCAATAGGGGCACCAGGAGGCCGACCGGAAAAAGACGAGCACCACGCCGTTCTTGCCGCTGATCGAGGCGAAATTGCGCGGCTTTCCGTTGGTGTCCGTGGCCGTGAAGCCGGCGGGTACCTTTGCGCCGACCGCAATCGGTTGTGCCGCGATTGCGGCGGTGGCGGTAAGCGCCGCTACCGGAGCGGCAAGGGCGAGCGACAGGGCAAGAAAACGGGCAGGGCGCATGGAATAGTCTCCGGCAGGGGTTACCCGCCTGCATACGCTGCGCACTTTTGCCGCGTTACAGGCGAATGCCGATTTCAGGACGAAGCGGCACTCACACAAGCGTTGGCCGCACCTAGCCTCGGTACAGCGCGTCGAGCCGTTCGCCGTACACCTGCTTCAGCACATGTCGCCTGATCTTGAGCGACGGCGTGAGCTGTTCATTCTCGATCGCGAAGGGCTCATCGGCGATGATGAAGCGGCGGATGCGCTCGATCACCGACAAGTCCTTGTTCACGCGCTCGACTGCCTCGCCCAGTGCGGCGCGGTAATCGGGATTATCGCGGAGCTTGGCAAAATCGCAGCTGTCGCCGGTCCGTGCGCAGAATTCCTGCGTCCATTCGGGATCGGGCACGAGTACCGCGACCATGTGCGGCCGCCGGTCCCCCGCGATCATGGCCTGCAGGATTTCGGGCTGGAGGGTCAGCATCCCCTCCACCTTTTGCGGGGCGACATTATCGCCCTTATCGTTGATGATCAGATCCTTCTTGCGATCGGTGATTTTGATCCGGCCCTTTTCATCGATGATGCCGATATCGCCGGTATGGAGCCAGCCATCCTTCAGCACCCGCGCGGTTTCCTCCGGGTTGCGCCAATAGCCGTGCATGACGAGCTCACCGCGCACCAGAATCTCGCCGTCCTC
>CAZWAL010000100.1:0-9788 GCA_964631905.1 uncultured Stakelama sp. | reverse complement strand
CGTTCTTCAAAAAGCTTACCGCCGCCATGTTCTACCGCGTGCTCGACCGGGTGACCGATACGCCGATCCCGCTCGACACCGGTGATTTCCGGCTGATGAGCAGGCGCGCGCTGGATGCTTTTCTGAGCTTGCCCGAACAGGCGCGCTTCATTCGCGGCATGGTCGCGTGGATCGGCTTTCGCCAGGTGCCGTTCCTGTATGACCGCGCCGAGCGCCACGCGGGCGAAACCAAATATCCGCTCGCCAAGATGATCCGTTTTGCACTCGACGCAGTGACCGGTTTCTCGACCGCGCCGTTGCGCTTTGCCAGCCATGTCGGGCTCGCGCTGACCGCCGCGTCGCTGCTGCTGTTCGTCTATATCGCGATCGGCTTCTTTACCGGCAGCGCGGTGCAGGGCTGGACATCGACGATGCTGGTCGTCGTGCTGCTGGGCGCGGTGCAGATGTTCGTGCTGGGGATGATCGGCGAATATCTCGGTCGGCTCTATGTCGAATCGAAGCGGCGGCCGCTCTATCTGGTCGCCGATGTTGCCGGGCCGATCGGCGGCAAGGCAACGCTTGGCTACCGCGCCGAACCGCCTGCCGAAGCAGATGCTGCCGAGCCAATCGCGCCACCTGCACCGCGCACCCGCAAGCCGCGCGTCAAGCCACCGGTGACGCCCCCACACTCGCCAGCGTAACGATCGACACGCCGGGTGGCAGCGGCACCCGCCCGACCAGATGGCGTTCCCAGCCGAAAATCGTCTCGAACAGCGTGTTGAGCGGCTTGGGTGGCGGTGAATCGTCGCTGTCGTCGCGGCCTGACAATCGCCCCGCAACGCGCGCGGCGGCGGCCAGCGGAAACAACAGCGAATTGAAATAGCGCAGGCCATTATGGCTGAGCCCTGCCGCGCCAATGGCCTTGCCAAGCGTCGCCTTCGAATAGCGGCGATGATGGTGGTTCACCACGTCATGCGCGCTCCACATCCATTGATGCGCGGGCACCGCAATCAAAATCTTGCCCCCGGGTTTCAGGCAATCGCGCATCGCTTTCAGCGCGGCGACATCGTTCTCGATATGCTCGACCACATCGAGCACTGCGATCAGATCATAGGCGCCGCGCTCGATCCCCGGCAGTTCGGGCAAGGGCGCGGCGAGCACAGGCTTGCCCAGCCGCTCGCTGGCGATATCGCGCGCGACCGGATCGATCTCGATCGCCTCGACCTCGCCGAACCGTGCCAGCATCGGCAGATTATGCCCGGTGCCGCAGCCAATCTCCAGGATGCGCGCATCCTTGGGCAGTGCCGCCACGCGTGTCAGATAATCGCTCAGAATCTCGCGCCGGGCGCGGTACCACCAATGGGTGGAATCATGCGCCGCCATCCGGTCGTAAACAATTCTATCCATTGGTCCCATCCTGGCTTGGCGTGCCCCCGAACACCCATTGCCGATTAAGCGCAAAGGTCGCGATCGGTGTGATCGTCACCACCGGGATCAGCGCGACCCAGGCGGGCAATCCCGCCAGCGCGGTGACGCCCCAGGTAAACCCCGCGTTCAGCGCGAGTCCCACCCCCTGCACGATCACGAACTTCAGTTGCTGCCGCCCGCCGCTTTCGCGGGTGCCGTGGCCCTTGAAGCTCCAGCGGCTGTGCAGAAAAAATCCGATCGTCACCGCAACTGCAAAGGCAAAGGGCACTGCATAGACCGCCTGTTCGGCGCGAAATACATAGGCGGTGAGCGGCAGATACACCGCCGAATAGACGACGGTCGACAGCCCGCCCGCAATCGCGAAACGCACCAGCTGATCGACCACGTCACGCCCGCCGAGCACTTGGCCCAGTTGGTCGCCCAATCGATTGCCGAGATGATGCAGCGATTTCACGTGTGGCTTGCCCTTTGCAGTGGCCGCACTAGAGCGCTGGAACGAGCGAGGGAAGCTTCTTTGACCGATACCGATCACCGCAAACTGCCCTTTGCCCGCGAGATCGAGCGCCACTGGCTGAGCCTGACGCTGATCGCCTGGGTGCTGATTGCGGCGTGGTTCGTGTGGCAACGCTGGTCAGGGATCTATTGGCTGTCGCTGAGCGACACTGATGACAATATGCGCCTGATGCAGGTGCGCGCCCTGCTGAACGGGCAGGGCTGGTATGATCTGCGCCAATATCGGCTGAACCCGCCAGCCGGTTTCGACATGCATTGGAGCCGGATCGTGGATTTGCCGCTGGCCGCGCTAATCCTGCTCTTCAAACCCTTTGTCGGCACGGTGATGGCCGAAAAACTGGCCTGCGGGATCGCGCCGTTGCTGCCAATGTCGGTGACGATGGCGGGGCTTGCCTTCACCGTACGGCGACTAGTGAGCCCGGTCGCCTGGCCACTCGCACTGATTTTCCTGCTGCTCTGCACCGCAACGATGATGATGTTCATGCCCAATCGCATCGATCATCATGGCTGGCAGCTGGCGTGCCTGAGCATCACCGTGGCGGGCCTTGCCGATCCGCGCCAACGCCGCAGCGGCATCACCGTCGGGCTGGCGAGCGCGGTGTCGCTCAGCATCGGGCTCGAAATGCTGCCCTATGCGGCGGGGGCAGGCGCAATCATGGCGCTGCGCTGGGTATGGGACCGGGCAGAGGCACTGCGATTGAGCGTCTACGGACTCGCGCTCGCCGGGGGCAGCGCGCTTGGCTATGTGTTGTTTGCCTCCAACGCCAACAGCGTGTTGCGCTGCGATGCGCTCACACCCGTCTGGTTGAGCGTGATGATCGAGGCGGGAGCGCTGTTGTTCATCCTTGCGCGGATCAATCCCGATGGCCGTGCGATCCGGCTTGGGCTGGCCGCGGCGGCGGGTTTGGCGATCATCGCCGCCTTTGCGATCGTCTTTCCGCAGTGCCTGGGACGGCCCGAACAGGTGTCACCCGAACTCGCGCGCAACTGGCTGAACAATGTGCGCGAAGCCAAGCCGATCTATGAACATCCGTGGCGCAATGCCGTGCCTGTCGCGACACTGCCCATTATCGGGCTGATCGGCGCGATCATCGCGACTTGGCGCGCGGCGCGTACTGACCGGTTCGCGGCATGGGCGGCGGTGCTGTTGTTCACGCTGTTCGCTGGCGGGCTGATGCTGTGGCAGGTCCGCGCGGGCGGCGCCGCGCAGTTGCTCGCGGTCCCCGGGGCGGTAGCGCTGGGATGGATCGTGTTGCCCTGGTGCCTGAATCACCGATCCGTCCTGGTCCGCGTGTTCGGTACGGTGGCGGCATTCATGATCGTATCAGGCGCGTTTGTGGGCTTTGTGGTGAAATACGGCGTGCCCGACAAACCAACCGTGCGGACCAAAACAATCAACCGGGCAAGTGCCTGGTGCCCGACCATCCCGGCGCTAAGCCCGCTAAACCGCCTGGCGCCGCAAACGATTTTCACCTTTGTCGATCTGGGGCCAAGGCTGATCACCGTCACGCATCATTCCGCGGTGGCCGGCCCCTATCACCGCAACGGCGATGCCATTCTCGATGTGCAGCACGCCTTTAGCCGCACCTCCGATGACTTCCGCGCGATCGCCAAGCGCCACGGCGCAACGTTGCTGTTGATTTGCCCCAATATGGCCGAATCGACGATCTATTCCGTCCGCCACCGCAAGGGCTTTTACGCCCGGCTGATCAAGGGCGAGGTGCCCGCATGGCTTGAACCGGTGGCGCTTCCTGCCAACTCCCCGCTGAAACTCTGGCGGATTCGTTAAATGAAGCTCGCCCGTAACCCGTCGATCACGAACTGGGCCGCCAGCGCTGCCAGCAGCACACCAAGCAACCGCGTGACCACCGCTTCGATACGCGCGCCCAGAATACGCATGATCGGCCCGGCCAGGATCAGCGCGAGCAACGTCAGTGCCAGGATCGTCCCCAGCGCGCCGAGAATAATGAGCGTCCGCTCAATCCCGGTGCCCTTTGACATCAACAGCATGATGCTGGCGATCGAGCCCGGTCCCGCGATCATCGGCATCGCCATCGGGAAGACCGAGACGTCTTCGATCTCCGGCGTGTCGAGCAGCTTTTGCGCGCGGTCCTCGCGGCGCTGGGTGCGCTTTTCGAATACCATTTCAAGTGCGATCAGGAACAGCATGATCCCGCCTGCGATCCTGAAACTGTCGAGCGAAATCCCCAGCGCGCGGAGAATATCCTGCCCGAACAGCGCGAACACGACCAGAATGGCCCCCGCAATCAGCACCGCGCGAATCGCCATGGCGCGGGCATGCACCGCCGGTACGCCCGCGGTCAGCCCGGCATAGATCGGCGCGCAACCAGGCGGATCGATCACCACGAAGAAAGTGATGAGCGCCGAGACGAACAGCTCCATCAAAAATCCGCCATATCAAGCGCCACGCCCTGGCGACGGCTGGCCGAAATCAGTGTGTTGCGAAGCAGGCAAGCGATCGTCATAGGGCCGACGCCACCGGGTACGGGTGTGATGGCGCTGGCGACGCTCGCTGCGCCGTTGAAATCGACATCGCCGACCAGCCCGTCATCGGTCCGGTTGATACCGACATCGATCACCACCGCGCCGGGCTTGATCCATTCGCCCTTGATCATCTGTGGCTGGCCAACCGCCGCCACGACGATATCGGCACGTTTGACGACGCTCGAGAGATCGCGCGTTTTCGAATGCGCGACCGTGACGGTGCAGCTTTCGGCGATCAGCAATTGTGCCATCGGCTTGCCGACGATGTTCGATCGGCCGATCACCACCGCATCCAACCCCGTTAGATCGCCGAGCTGATCCTTCAGCAGCATTACACAGCCATAGGGCGTGCACGGCACGAAGCCTGGCAGGCCGGTCGCCAGCCGCCCGGCATTGACCGGGTGGAAGCCGTCGACATCCTTTTCCGGGTCGATCGCCATCAACACTGTGTCGGCATCGATTTGCGGGGGGAGCGGCAGCTGGACGAGGATACCGTCGACTGCGGGATCGGCATTGAGCGATGCCACCAGCGCCAGCAATTCATCCTGTTCGGTATCGGCGGGCAGGCGATATTCGAAGCTCGCCATGCCTGCGGCGATCGTCGCCTTGTGCTTGTTGCGGACATAAACGGCGGATGCCGGGTCTTCGCCCACCAGCACGACCGCCAGCCCGGGCGCGCGGCCACCGGCATCCCGAAGGGCGGTGACCTGAGTTGCAATCCTGCCCCGTAAGGCTGCCGCAAAGGCTTTACCGTCGATAATCTGTGCGCTCATGCGGGCGGGCCATAGAGGGCGGCGGCACTCTGCGCCAGCCTTTGCGGATCGCCAGTGAGCGCCAATCGCTTCAATCGCGCGGTTTCACCGCTGATCAGCGCCACATCGCGGCGGGCGAGTCCAAAGGCTTTGGCCACCAGCGCGATCAGCGCCGCATTCGCGGCACCCTCAACCGGCGCGGCGGCGAGGCGGGCAACAAAATAGGCGTCGGTGCCCGGCCCGATCATGTCGCGCCCGCCCCGCGGCGTGACGCGAACGGCAATGCGGATGCCGTCAGCCGTGGCGGTCCACGGCCGTTGCTCGATCAGAACGGGGCGCCGGTTGCGATCGAAACGGCCGCATTACCCAGCACCATCTGCAAAATCTGCAAGCCAATCAGCACCACGGCGGGCGAAAAATCGATCTGGCCGAAATCGGGCAGCACCCGGCGGATCGGGCGATATATCGGCTCGGTGAGCTTTTCGAGCCCCTGGTGCAGCTGGCGAACGAAATCATTATAGGTATTGATCACGTTGAACGCGATCAGCAGCGACAGGATGATCTGGACGACGATGATCCACCAGACCAGGTTAAGCAGAACCTGGGCAATATTTATGAGCGTGATCAATCCGGGCACTCCGATGGGGTCGATAAGCGTTATACTACACTAAAACACATGAGCAAGGTAGCAGGCCTTAGGGCCGTGTTGCTCCGGGACGGATATAGGGCGCGATCAGCGATGCACCAGCGTGCCCGCGCCGGCCTGGGTGAAGATTTCGAGCAGCATCGCATGGGGCACCCGTCCGTCGAGGATAACCGCGGCATCCACCCCGCCATCGACCGCCATCACACAGGTTTCGAGCTTGGGGATCATGCCGCCGGTGATCGTCCCGTCGGCGCGGAGCGCCTCGATCGCGGCGGGATCGAGATCGGTGAGCAGATCGCCGCCCTTGCCGAGCACGCCCGCCACATCGGTGAGCAGAAACAGCCGCGACGCGCCGAGTGCTGCCGCAATCGCCCCGGCCATCGTATCGGCGTTGATGTTATAGGTCTGGCCATCCGCGCCGATGCCGATCGGGGCGATGACCGGGATCATGCCTGCGCCTGAGATCGTGTCGATCACGCTGCGGTCGATCGCTTCGGGCTCCCCGACAAAACCAAGGTCGACCGCGCGTTCGATATTGCTGTCGGGGTCGCGCGTGGTGCGTTCGACCTTCACCGCGCGGACGAACCCGCCGTCCTTGCCCGAAATGCCGATCGCGCGGCCGCCCGCCTGGCCGATCCAGGCTACGATTTCCTTGTTGATCGCGCCCGACAGCACCATTTCCGCCACCTGCGCGGTCTGCGCATCGGTGACGCGAAGTCCATCGACAAAGCTCGATTCGACGCCCAGCTTTTTCAGCATCGCGCCAATTTGCGGCCCGCCGCCATGGACGACGACCGGATTGATGCCGACCGCCTTCAGCAGCACGACATCCTCGGCAAAATCACGCTGCAGCTCGGGGTCGCCCATCGCGTGCCCGCCATATTTCACGACGAAAGTCTTGCCCGCATAACGCTGCAGATAAGGCAAAGCCTCGGTCAGCGTTTCCGCCTTGGCGAGCATGGCAGGATCGGGGGCATGATTGCGGGTGGGTTTCGTCATGCGGCATCCTCTACCCAATCCGTCCCCGCAGCGAAAGCTGGGGTCTTGCGATCAGGAAATACCAAAACCCGTGCCTCTTCGTCACTCGTCACCCCGGACTTATCCCGGGGTCCAACGCACAACAAATGGCGGCGCGGATTGGGGAGAGGTGGACCCCGGAAAAAATCGGGGTTGACGGCTTTGGCCTCATTCGCCGCTGCTGTGCATCTGCTGACCCAATCACCTTGGGGCGATGACGTTACTCAATACCGAAAAGCACGTAGCTATGCTGGGATCTATTCCGGCTCCAACACACCTAGGCCGGTAGCATTTTTGTCAAAGCCGGCAGGAAAGGTGCCAGAACGGTAGTGTAATTAGCTACATACTCCATGAGATCGGCGAATGGTAGTTTGTATCCAGGCGTTCCCTGCTGCTGCTTCAACTGCTCAACAAGCGCGAGCATCGCTTCCTTATCAGCCACGTCGGCCACAGAAGATTCAATTGCACCACTCAGATCGTTTAGTACACCGTGGTTTGTGCGAACTGAACCATCAGTGGACACAGCGGTATTATTGCCGTCGCCATTGACGTTGGCATTGCTGAGGCCTCCGTAAAGCACCCCGATGGTGATTGTTTGGCCGACAGCAGCTGCCTTTTCTTTTTCCGTCACGGAAAAGCTAATCCCTTCACCTGTGATGCCCTGCCGCTCTAATTCGACAGCCCAGTCAAGCACCATGTTGCGCACTCGATCAATGATCGACACGAACACACTCGGTGTAAAATGGATGTAGATTGGATCATGTGGACCTCCGTTAGCCTGATTTATCCGGTGAGTTATTCTCTCATCCAGCTTTATCATCAGTGTACCGTCCGACTGGTCTCCGACGAGCGATTCGAGAGACGCGATCGATTCACAGATGTGCTGTGTCGATAGTTTCATGACAGAGGCGGGGTCACCGCCTAAAGCTATGTGCCCGTGAAAGCGCGAATGGCTATATATGCTACCGCGAATGATGCGGTAGTCGGGCACGTCTTCGGCCTTTGTGTAGCCGTTTAGTTCACGCTCAATCCATTCGACCGCAACATCTAATTTTAGCTTCGCCGCAGTGAGTTTAGATTTGCGGAGTAAATCGGACACCGATCCACTTCGGTCGATCGCCTTCGCTTGAATTTCTTCAACTAACCCCGTCATTTTTGGTGCCTCCGTTTACGGCGCAAAGTAGGATTTGGGTTGAAGACGGACAAGCCGCGATGAATTAACTCGATTTTTCTAACGGCAGTTTCTTCTTGCGGCAGAGGGTCAAACATTGGCAAAATTCGCAGGCGAAAGTTTAAAATCCCAAGATTCATACTTTGGCTAGGTCGCCGATCATAGAATGTTCGACCTGAAGCACCTCACTACCGGTCCAGCCACCGACCGATCCCCACCACCAGATAAATCAACGGCGGGACCAGCACCGCCGACAGCACCACTTTCGCCAGCATTTGCCCCGCGAGCAGGGCGCCGATCGGGAAGATGCCCCAGAAGGCGATCGTCACGAACAGCAATGTGTCGACGATCTGCGAGAGCACGCTCGCAATCCCGGCGCGCAGCCACAGCAAGCCCCCGCCGTCGCGGCGCAACCACGAAAAGATCGTGACGTTCAGCGTCTGCGAGATACCGTAGGCGACGATCCCGCCCAGCCAGATGCGCGGGGTGCCGCCCATCATCAGCGCAAAGGCATCGCGTCGCGCGGGCTCCATTTCGGGTGCGGCGGGGAGCGACAGGATGATGAAGGACAGGATGATCGACGCGATCAGCGGCACAAAGCCAAAGCGCACCAGCCGGTTGGCAATCACCGTGCCGTGCAGCTCGGCAATCGCGCTGGAGACGATCACCAGCAACAGGAACGCAAAGATCCCCGCTTCCACCGCGAGCGGCCCGATGCCGACCAGCGGCCCCAGCGCCGAAATCGGCCCGAGCGAAACCTGTTTATTGCCGAGCACCCCGGCCAGGCACACCATGCCGCCATAAAAGATCGAAAGCGCAAAGAGCGAGCGCGGGATGCGGAGGTGGGTGCTGGTCATGCGGGGATGGCTCGGCTCTCTTGCGACGACGGTGATCCCCTACTCCGTTCGGACTGAGCTTGTCGAAGTCCTGCCTTTTTCTCGACGGTCGAAAGAAAGGCAGCCCTTCGACAAGCTCATGGCAAACGGTTGGGGGTGGGACGATGAACCGATTGCTAGCGAGATTTACGCGCCCGTCAAACGGCCACTAGCCCCGCGCGGCAAGCGCTGTATGCTAGCCCGCTTGCGCAGCCGGGGGGCGGCGTGTGTGGATTTGCGCGGGAAGCTTCAATGAACCAAACGCTTATCGGCCTGTCAGGGATCGCGGTGATCCTGTTCGCCGCCTTTCTGCTGTCCAATAACAAGCGGCTGATCCGCCCGCGCGTGGTGATTGCCGCGTTCGGGCTGCAGGTCGCGATGGCGGTGCTGGTGCTCTACGTGCCCGCCGGCAAGGCGGTGATAGAGGGCATGGCGACGGGGGTATCCGCGCTGCTCGGCTATGCCGCTTCCGGTACCCAGCTGATCTTTGGCAAGCTGGCGACCGATCCCACCTTCGGCTCGGCGTTCGCTTTCTCCGCACTGCCGGTGATCATCTTTTTCGCGGCCCTGGTGGCGGTGCTCTATCACCTAGGCATCATGCAGTTCGTGATCAAATATGTCGGCGGCGCGATTGAAAAGATCATCGGCGTGTCGAAGGTGGAGGCGCTGTGTGCTGCCGCCAATATCTTTGTCGGGCAGAGCGAAGCGCCGCTGGTGATCGCGCCCTATCTGCCCGCGCTGAAACCGCCACAGCTGTTCGCGGTGATGTCCGTCGGCATGGCAGGCGTGGCGGGGACGATTCTGGCCGCTTATGCGGCATTGCTGGGACCGACGGCGCTGCCCTATCTGCTCGCCGCATCGTTCATGTCGGCGCCCGGCGGGCTGTTGATGGCCAAGATCAT
>CAZWAL010000099.1:0-9834 GCA_964631905.1 uncultured Stakelama sp. | reverse complement strand
GGCCGGTGACGAACATGTAAGAGCTATCCTTCACCATGAAGATGAAGTCGGTCATCGCGGGGCTGTAGACGGCACCCCCCGCGCAGGGACCCATGATCAGGCTGAGCTGCGGCACGACGCCACTGGCGAGCACGTTGCGCTGGAACACCTCGGCATAGCCGCCAAGGCTGGCGACGCCCTCCTGAATCCGCGCGCCGCCCGAATCGTTGATGCCGATGACGGGAGCGCCGACCTTCATCGCTATGTCCATGATCTTGCAAATTTTCTGGGCATGCCTTTCGGACAGCGATCCACCGAACACGGTGAAATCCTGGCTGAACACAAAAACCAGTCGGCCGTTGATCGTGCCCGAGCCCGTCACCACGCCGTCGCCAGGGATGATCTGATCCGCCATGCCGAAATCGACGCAGTTATGCTCGACATACATGTCGAGCTCTTCGAACGATTCCTGATCGAGCAGCACGTTCAGCCGCTCCCGCGCGGTCAGCTTGCCCTTGGCATGCTGCACCGCAATCCGTTTCTCGCCCCCGCCCAATCGCGCCGCTGCGCGTTTTGCTTCCAGGCGGTCGACGATCGTTTCCATAGGGCTCCCCGAAGACGGTCAGCCCCCTTTCCAAGGAATCGCGCGAAACGCAACCATCATGCGTTCGTCAGACCTTGATCACCCCCTGGTCGATCAGGCTGCGGGCAGTATCGACAATCGTGTCGGCGGCAGGGCGTGGTACCCAGCCGAGGACGTCGCGGGCATGATCGGACGGCGTGATGCGCTGCTTGCCGAGTTCACCCGTCACCATCCGGATCGTGGGATCGAACAGGCTCGTAAGCTGCAGCACGAAATCGGGCAGGCCGCGTATCGGTACCTTGCGGGCTTCGGTGCCCATCCGATCGCGGAGCACAGCCGCGACTTCCCTCATCATCATGAACGGGCCGGATGCGATAAAGCGCTCCCCGTCGATCCCATCTGCGGTGAGCGCGCGGACGTGCAAATCCGCCACGTCGCGCACATCGACCACACCAAAGCCAAAATTCGGCAACCCCGGCAACGATCCCGACAGCAACCGCGTGATGATCTGCACCGAGCTGGAGAAGTCAGCGCTCAGCACCGGCCCAAGCACAGCAGCCGGGTTTACCGACACATACTCCATCCCCGCACCCTCACCCGCCATCCAGTCGCGCGCAGCGCGCTCGGCCAGAGTCTTGGACTTGGCATAGGCATGGACCTGTGGACCGTTCACATCGGTCCAGTCTGCCTCGGTATAGGTGCCGATCTTCTTGCCATGGCCATAGGCAATCGCCGCGACCGACGATGTCATCACCACCCGCTTAACGCCCGCCGATTTGGCTAAGCGCAGCGCCCGCAACGCGCCTTCGCGGGCGGGCACGATCAGGTCGTCCTCATGTTTCACGGCGCCGCTCGGCAAGGGCGATGCGACATGAACGACATGGCTGCACCCGGCCACGGCTTCGGCCCAGCCGGTGTCGTTCAGCAAATCAGCCGCGAAGAAACGCAGCTTGTCGGCGGGCACCGCGAGCGTCGCACGCACCTCTGCCTCGCGTGCCAGCGACCGGATCGTCGTGTTGATCGTCCAGCCCTGTTCGATAAGCTGCCGGATGATGAAGCCGCCAATATAGCCGCTGCCGCCCGTCACCAGTGCCTGTCCGCTCATCTTCATGCTCCCGATCGTTCAAAATCAGTTTTATATCGAAACTGTTCGCCTGCCAAGCGGATAGGCTTGGCCGATCGCCAAGCTTGCGCCACACTGCGCAATCAGGAGATCAGGATGACCGACAAGCTCTATCCCGTGCCCGATGCTTGGGCGAAAAAGGCGCGAATCGATGCGGCGGGGTATGACCGGCTTTATGGCCGCGCGATCGCTGATTCTGGCAGCTTCTGGCTGGAACAGGCGCGGCGGCTCGACTGGATCAAGCGGCCCGAAATCGCCGGGGACTGGTCATTCGATGAGCGGGATTTTCATATCCAGTGGTTCGCCGACGGCAAGCTGAATGTCGCCGCCAACTGCATTGATCGGCATCTGGCGAAACGCGGCGATCAGACCGCGCTGATCTGGGAGCCCGATGCGCCCGAAGAGGAGCCGCGCCGGTTCACCTACGCCCAACTTCATGCCGAGGTGTGCCGCTTCGCCAATGTGCTGAAGGCGCAAGGCGCCAAGCGCGGCGACCGCGTGACCATCTATATGCCGATGATCCCCGAAGCCGCCTTCGCGATCCTCGCCTGCGCGCGGATCGGGGCGATTCATTCAGTGGTGTTCGGCGGCTTTTCGGCAGAGGCACTGGCAGGGCGGATCACCGACTGCGATTCGCAGATCGTCGTCACCGCCGATGAGGGGCGACGCGGCGGCAAGAAAATCCCGCTGAAGGGCGCCGTCGATGCAGCGGCGCTCCACGCGCCTGCGCTGAAAACAGTGATTGTCGTACGCGCGACCGGCGGCGACGTGTCGATGCAGGACGGCCGTGACGTCTGGTATCACGATGCCGCCGCGCAGGTTTCTGCCGATTGCCCGCCAGAACCGATGGGCGCGGAAGATCCGCTGTTCATCCTCTACACCAGCGGATCCACCGGCAAGCCCAAGGGCGTGCTCCACACCAGCGGCGGCTATCTGCTGTGGGCTAGCCTGACGCATGAATGGTGCTTCGATTATCGACCAGGTGATGTGTGGTGGTGCGCTGCCGATATCGGCTGGGTGACCGGACACAGCTATATCCTGTACGGCCCGCTGGCGAACGGGGCGACGACATTGATGTATGAAGGCCTGCCCAACTGGCCCGATGCCAGCCGCATCTGGCAGATAGTCGACCGGCATCAGGTGAGCACGATCTTCACGGCGCCGACAGCCTTACGCGCGCTGATGAAGGAGGGTGATGCGCCGGTGAAGGCAACGTCACGCGCGTCGCTGAAACTGCTGGGCACCGTGGGCGAGCCGATCAACCCGGAAGCATGGCGCTGGTATCATGAGGTGGTCGGCGATGGCCGCTGCCCGATCATCGATACGTGGTGGCAGACCGAAACCGGCGGGGCGATGATCGCGCCGATGCCGGGGGCGACCGCGTTGAAACCGGGCAGCGCGACCCGGCCGATGCCCGGCGTCGTGCCCCAGATCGTCGATGCCGAGGGACAGGTTCAGGAGGGTGCTGCCGAAGGCAATCTGGTCATCGCGCGCAGCTGGCCGGGGCAGATGCGCACCGTGTGGGGCGATCACGGCCGGTTCTTCCAAACCTATTTCACCACCTATCCCGGCAAATATTTCACCGGTGACGGGTGCCGCCGCGATGCGGATGGTGATTACTGGATCACCGGGCGGGTCGATGACGTGATCAACGTCAGCGGCCACCGGATGGGGACGGCGGAGGTCGAATCGGCGCTTGTCCTGCACCCCTTGGTGGCAGAGGCGGCAGTCGTCGGGATGCCGCACGACATCAAGGGCCAGGGCATCTACGCCTATGTCACGTTGAATGCGGGTGAGGTTGGCAGCGATTCGCTGCGAAAAACGCTGCGCGATTGGGTGCGGACGGAAATCGGCCCGATCGCCACACCCGACGCGCTACAATTTGCACCCGGATTACCAAAGACGCGCAGTGGCAAGATTATGCGGCGCATCCTCCGCAAAATTGCAGAGGGCGACGTGTCGTCGCTGGGTGATACCAGCACACTGGCCGATCCGAGCGTCGTCGATGACCTGGTGGCCAACCGGATCTCCGGCAGCTAATCATGTAAGGGACGGCTTACATTTTTCATTTGCGCGCCGTCTGCACTGCCGCTATACCGCTATATGTACGCAATACAGTGTTACCTGGGAGGACTTCATGCGCTTCAATCGTTTCGCCCGCCTGGCTGCAGCCACGGCCTTCATCGCGCTCGCGGTTCCCGCGCTGTCAAAGGATGCCGCGGCACCACGCTATGGCAGCTTCGGTGTAGACCTGTCGGCCAAGGACGCTGCCGTAAAGCCCGGCGACGATTTCTGGACGTTCGCCAATGGCGGCTGGGCCAAGCGCACGCAGATTCCTGCAGACAAGGGTGCGGTCGGCTATGGCAACATCCTGTCGGATGAGGCCGAGACCAATGTCCGCCTGATTCTGGACGACATGGCCAAGAACCCCGGCAAATATGGCCCGACCGGCAAACAGGTCGGCGATTTTTACGGCACATGGATGGACGAGGCAGCGATCGAGGCCAAGGGCGGCGAACCGCTGAAACCCTATCTCGCCAAGATCGCTGCGGTGAAGGACCTCACCGATCTGCAGACCTTGTTCGCCACCGTCGGCTATCAGTCACCGGTCGGCATCGGCATCATCCCCGATCTCGCCGACCCGACGCGCTACACCGCTGCCACCGGCCAGGCCGGTCTGGGCATGCCGCGCGACTATTACCTGCTCGAGGGCGAGAAATATGTCGGTTATCGAAAGGCATATCGCGCCTATATCCAGAAGATGCAGGAACTGGCGGGCATTCCGGATGCCAGTGCCAAGGCCGATGCGATCATGGCGCTGGAGACGGCGCTCGCCAAGGAACATTGGACGCCCGAGCAGAGCCGCAACATCATGGCACTCAATGATCCGCAGGACCTCGCCGGTCTTGAGAAGAAGGCACCGGAATGGGATTGGGCGCTGCTGCTGAAGGAATCGGGCCTCGAAGGAGCACCGAAGATCCTGTTTGCCAACAACACCGCGATCGCCGCGATGGGCAAAATCCTGGTCGCCACTCCGCTGCAGACCTGGAAAGACTATATGGCTTTCCATTTCGTCAGCGGAAACGCCGGGTTCCTATCGAAGGCGTTCGACGACGCCCGGTTCGATTTCTATTCAAAGACACTGTCCGGCGTGCAGACCCAGCGCGATCGCTGGAAGCGCGGCGTACAGCTGACCAATGGCGCGTTGGGCGAGGCCGTCGGCCAGCTCTATGTCGATCGGTATTTCCCGCAGACCGCCAAGGCGAAGATGACCGAGCTGATCGAGAATCTGCGCGGTGCTTATGAAGAGCGGATCAGCAAGGCACCCTGGATGGATGAGCCGACCCGCAAGGCAGCGCTCGCCAAGCTGGCCGCGTTCGAGCCCCGCATCGGCCACCCCGAAAAGTATATCGACTATTCGAGCTTCAAGGTCGTGCGCGGCGACATGGTCGGCAACGCCATGCGATCGGGCGAATTTGCGCAGAAGCTGCAGCTCGAACGGTTCAAGAAGCCGGTCGATCGCAGCCTGTGGGCGATGACGCCGCAAACGGTGAACGCCTATTACAATCCGCTGGCGAACCAGATCACCTTCCCTGCCGCGATCCTGCAACCGCCCTATTTCGATCCCAATGCTGATCCGGCCGTCAATTACGGCGCGATCGGCGCGATCATCGGCCATGAAATGGGCCATGGTTTCGACGATCAGGGCAGCCAGTTCGGCCCCACCGGCAAGTTCGAAAACTGGTGGACGCCGGCCGCGAAAAAGGCCTTTGCCGATCGCACCGCGGTGCTCGTCGCGCAGTTCGACGGCTATGAAGGCCTGCCCGGCACGAAGGTGAACGGCAAGCTGACGCTCGGCGAGAATATCGGCGATCTCGGCGGTGTCGAAGCGGCTTATGGCGCCTATCAGCGGTATCAGGCCAAATATGGCAAGGCCCCGGTGATCAACGGCCTGACCGGCGATCAGCGCTTCTTCATGGCCTATGCCCAGGCATGGCAATCGAAGCTGCGCGATGATGCGGCACTGGCCCGGCTGCGCACCGATCCGCACAGCCCGCCCTATTTTCGCGTCAACGGCATCGTCCGCAATGTCGACGCCTGGTACACCGCGTTCAATGTGAAGCCCGGCGACAAGCTGTATCTGGCGCCCGAACAGCGCGTCCATATCTGGTAAAACCGCCCGCAATCGCCCATGCTGCGCTCGATAAGAAGAGGAGAGGTAGCATGGGCGAAATGCAGATCAGGCCGCTGGCCACGCATTGTGGGGCAGAAGTCACCGGAATCGATGTCCGGTCGATTGATGACGACGGCCTCGCCGCGATCCGACAGGCACTTTCCGATACCGGGGTCGTCCTGCTCCGCGATCAACAGCTGACGCCAGAGGATCATATCGCCTTTGCCCGGCGCTGGGGCGATATCGACGTGAACAACTATTTCCCGGCCAACGGCGGCTATCCCGAAATCGCCGAAGTGCGCAAAGCCGAGACCCAGTTCGTCAACATCGGTGGTGGCTGGCATACCGATCACAGCTATGATCCGGTGCCCGCGATGGGATCGATCCTCGTCGCAAGGGAATTGCCCCCGGTTGGCGGCGATACATTATTCTCGAACCTCGGTGCTGCGTATGACTCGCTGTCGGACGGGCTGAAGGCAACGCTGGCGACTCTCCGCGCGGTCCATAGTGCCGATCACATCTATGGCTCAGACGGCGTTTACGCCAAAACCGATCAGGCGGCCGACCTGAAAGGACAGGATGTCCGCGCCAATGCGGTCCACCCCGCCGTCATCAACCACCCGGTGAGCGGGCGGAAGATCCTGTACGTGAACCCCGCCTTCACGCTGCACTTCGATGGCTGGACCCGCGAGGAAAGCCAGCCGCTGCTGCAATATCTCTACAGCGTGGCGATGCGCGAGGAATTCCAGTGCCGATTGCAATGGCAGCCGGGATCAGTGGCGGTTTGGGACAACCGTTCGACCTGGCATCTGGCGATGAACGACTATCATGGCCACCGGCGGCTGATGCACCGGATCACGATTTCGGGCGTGGCGTTGAATTAGTCGCTGATTGAACGCGCCGATCGTCCACATCCGTCGAAATAACGCATCACGATATTGTCACCGAAACGAGATAACTTCGTCAGAACTAAGCGGACGGAGGTCATTTGATGGCCAATATGTATGCGCGAATCAAACGTGACTTTGCCACTGACCCCCAAGGCGGCAAACACTGCGCGGAACGCCTGCTGAAAATACGCGCGCGGCTTGAGCCGCTGCGCAAACGGAAGAGCGACGCATCGCTTCTGCTCGCGACCTGGAATATCCGCGACTTCGATTCGAACAAGTTCGGCTTTGGACCGCGTCGGCCCGAAAGCTTCTACTATATCGCCGAGATCATCTCTGCGTTCGACTTGGTCGCCGTGCAGGAGGTCAATCGCGATCTGCGCGCATTGCAGCGGGTGATGGCGATTTTGGGCCGTGAATGGGATTACATCGCTACCGACACGACCGACGGCGCAGGCGGCAACAATGAGCGCATGGCGTTTGTCTACAACACCGAAAAAGTGTGGTTCCGCAAAATCGCTGGCGAGATCGTGCTGCCCGATGGTCAGCAGATCGTCGCCCGCAAAAAGGTGAAGACACCGAAGGACCAGCCTGAGGGACCCGCCGAGCAAACCATCGAAAAGCAGCTCCAATTCGCGCGCAGCCCGTTTCTGGTCGCGTTCCAATCGGGCTGGTTTCACTTCAGCCTGTGCACCGCACATCTTTATTACGGTGCCGCTTCGGGCGCTGCGCTCGACCAGCGGATCGAGGAGATCAAGGCGCTGGTGAAGTTCTTCGCCAAGCGACAGGACGAAGCCAGCAAGCAGGAACGCGACAGCCTGGGTGCGGTGGAGAATTACATCATTCTCGGCGATTTCAACGTCGTCAGCCCCGAACACAAGACGATGCAGGCGCTGAAATCGAACGGTTTTGTCGTGCCCGATCCGATCGACGGCAAGAAGGTTCGCCAGCTCGGCGACCATTTCTATGATCAGATCGCCGTGCGGGTGAAGGACGATCGCTTCAAGGTGCTGGGCGGCGGCATCGTTCGCATTTTCGATGATGTGTTCACCGACGCCGATTTACCCCTTTATGCCGATCAGCTTCCCAAAAAGGACCCTGAGAAGGAATCGACCACAAAGGCCACCACGCCGGAGGCGATGTACAAGAAATGGCGTACCTTCCAGATGTCGGACCACAGCCCGCTCTGGATCGAAATCGCCACCGATTTCAGCGAGCAGTATCTCACCGCGATCGCGACTGGCGAAAGCGAAGCGCCCAAGCCGCCAGCCTAAGAAACCCCCATCCCGCGAATTTCGTCGCCGCTCGCCAGTCGAAAAGTGATAAAAGTGACGACCTGTCCGGAAAACGCAACGCAACCCGTGGGGCAGCATCATATCATTTTACCGCCGCGTCGGCAGCGCCTTATTTTATTTTCAAAGAGCGGGTTTCATCAAGCAATCTCATATCAATTCCAACATTGGAACTGACCCAGAAGCGTTACCGCGTCGGGACGTGGCAGCCCGTGGCCCCGCTATTTCATCAACACCAGTTCTTCCGCCATTGTCGGGTGCAGCGCGATAGTTTCGTCGAACGCATCCTTGGTGAGCCCCGCCTTTACCGCCACTGCCGCAAGCTGAATGATTTCGCCCGATTCAGGGCCGATCATGTGCAAGCCGACGACACGGTTCGAGGCGCCATCGCACACCATTTTGTAGAGCGCGCGCTCGTTACGGCCTGCCAGCACATTCTTCATCGGCCGGAAATCGGAGGTGTAGACACGCACCGCCCCGTATTTCTGCTTGGCCTGGCTTTCGGTGAGGCCGACCGCACCGATCGGCGGATGGCTGAACACGGCGCTGGGGATGCAGCCATAATCGACGCGGGTCGGCTTGCCGCCAAAGATCGTGTCAGCAAAGGCCTGCCCCTCGCGGATCGCCACCGGTGTCAGCTGCACCCGATTGGTCACGTCGCCGACCGCATAAATGCTGGGCACGCTCGACTGGTTGTCGTCGTTGACTTTCACAGCACCCTGGTCGAGCACGACGCCCGCTGCTTCCAGCCCAAGCCCATCGGTGCACGGCACGCGGCCGGTGGCGAACATCACGCAATCGACCGTCATCGGATCGCCCGTCATGAATTCAACCAACAGGCTGCCATCATCCTGCTTTACAATCGATTTGAACATCGTGTTGAAACGGAACTGGATGCCCTTTCCCATCGAGATTTGCAGCAGCCGATCACGGATCTGCTCGTCATAGCCGCGCAGGATGGCGTCGCTGCGGTTCACCAGCGTCACCGCGCTGCCGAACTGATGGAAAATCCCGGCAAATTCATTGGCGATATAGCCTGCGCCTGCGATCAGCACGCGCTTGGGCAAAGTCGGCAAGTGAAACACCTCGTTCGAGGTGATCGCATGCTCGCTCCCCGGGAAGTGGAGCAATTGCGGCGTAGCGCCGGTCGCAATCAGGATGCGCCCCGCGGTAACCGTCCTGCCGCTGGCCAACCGCACCTCATTCGGCCCAGTCAACTCGGCCCGTTCGAGGATCACCTGCACCTTATGGCTGTCCAGCGTGGTCGTGTAGGCGGCGTTGAGCCGGTCGACCTCCGCCAGCACCGTATCGCGCAGCCGAGGCCAGTCAAACGCGCAGGGCGGCACGTCCCATCCAAAGCGCCGGGCATCCGCCAAATCCTCGGCGAAATGCGCGCCATAGACGAGCAGCTTTTTGGGCACGCAGCCGCGGATCACGCAGGTGCCACCGACCCGGTACTCCTCCGCGATTGCCACCCGCGCGCCGTGCGCAGCGGAAACGCGCGCTGCGCGCACACCGCCTGAGCCTGCACCGATGACAAAGAGGTCGTAGTCGTAGGTGGTCATGCTATTTCCTTTTGTTCGTCACCCCCGCGACGGCGGGGGTCCAGCTGCCTTTTTCAACGTCAACAGGAAGCTGGATCCCCGCCTTCGCGGGGATGACGTTGATTGGGTGTAAGTTACCCCAAAGCCCGCTTGATCAGATCGGTGGTCGACGGATCAAAGTCCAGCCCACCCTGCCCCGCCGCCTTGGCCATTTCCTTGCCGAGCTCCACCCCGAACTGATCGAACGGATTG
>CAZWAL010000098.1:0-9890 GCA_964631905.1 uncultured Stakelama sp. | reverse complement strand
AGCGCTGCAAGGTGCTGCTCCACCTTGTGGATGCAACTGAGGATAACCCTGTGGAAAACTACCGGATCGTGCGTGGAGAACTCGACGCTTACGGTGCCGGGCTGATCGACAAACCCGAGGTGATCGGCCTCAACAAGATCGACGCCTTGCCCCCTGCCGAGGTGAAGAAACTCGCCACCAAGCTGAAACGAGCGAGCAAGGCGGAGGTCATGCTGCTCTCAGGCGCAGGCGGCGAAGGCATTCAGGCGGTACTCGACCGGCTGGTCGAGGCAATCGGTCCGCTTGAAGCTGCGCCAGTGGCGGGCGAGAGCGAGGAACAGGCGGAATGGTCACCGATTTGACGATGCCGCGCGGCCTTTCGCTGACGTTGCGACTGCTGGACGGTGGCATGCTGCTTTACTGGGCGCTCGCGACGTTAGCCTGTATCGGCCTGCTGCATCTGCCACAGGAGGCGATGTATGCCGGTTATGGCACGCCCCTAATCGATGCCTGGAACTGGTCTTTCGCACCGCTCGACCTGGCATTTTCGATTACCGGACTGATGGCCCTTCGTCTTGCCCGGCAAGGTGACATGCGTTGGCGCCCGGTGGCGCTGGTCTCGCTTGCGCTCACCTTTTGTGCGGGCCTGATGGCGATCTCGTTCTGGACGCTCACCGGGGATTTCGATCCGGCATGGTGGCTTCCCAACCTTGGGCTGGTCATGGCTGCTCTGTGGTGGCTGCCGCGTCTGGTGAACCGGCAAGTTCAGTGATTTTCTCTCCCCCGAAATGCCCGCGCCTGATCGTTAAGGTCGGTTCGTCGCTGCTCGTAACGGCGGACGGGCAGGTGCGGCGTGATTGGCTGGCGACGCTGGCGGCGGATATCGCTGAACGCACGAAAGCGGGTCAGCAGGTCGCTGTTGTGTCTTCGGGTGCGATTGCGCTCGGCGCGAGGCGATTGAAACTGCCCAAGGGCGGGCGCGCAAACCTCGAAGATGCCCAGGCGGCAGCCGCCACAGGGCAGATTGCGCTCAGCCAGATCTGGGCCCAGTTGCTCGATGGTAAAGGACTAACCGCCGCGCAAATGCTCATCACGCTCGATGATCTTGAGGATCGGCGTCGCTATCTCAACGCGTCGGCAACCCTCAACCGGCTGCTGACGCTGGGCGTCGTCCCCATCCTGAATGAAAATGATTCGGTCGCGACCGAAGAAATCCGGTTCGGCGACAATGACCGGCTGGCCGCGCGGGTGGCGCAGGCGGCGGGTGCGCAGGGGGTGATCCTGCTCTCCGACGTCGATGGCTTGTTCGACGCCAACCCCCTCACCCACCCCGATGCGCGACTCGTCGAACGCGTCAAGCGGATCGATGGCACAATCGACGCGATGGCGAGTGGCGATAGTGCATCGGGTATGGGATCGGGCGGTATGGCATCAAAGATCGCCGCTGCCCGGATCGCAACAGGCGCAGGCATCGCGCTGGCGATAGCATCGGGCCGGATCGATCATCCGCTAAAGGCTTTTGGGGATACCGGGCGCGGTACGCTGTTTGTGGCTGAACGCAGCGCGAGCGCGCGCAAGGCGTGGCTGGCAGGCGGCCTGACGGCGAAGGGCGATATCATGGTCGATGCCGGGGCCAGCGCGGCATTAGCGAGCGGCAAGAGCCTTTTGGCGGCCGGTGCCACGGGGGTTTCCGGCAAGTTCAAGCGTGGCGATCTGGTCGCGATTATCAGTCCAGACGGCAGCGCCATCGCACGCGGCCTGAGCGAATATGATTCCGCCGATGCGGCGCGGTTGTGCGGCACGCGAAGTGAGGATCAGGCTGCGATCCTGGGCTATGCCCCGCGCTCGGCGCTGGTGCACCGCAACCATATGGCGCTGCTGTGATCATCGCGCTCACCGGCGGCACAGGCTTTGTCGGCAGCCGATTGATCGCACAGGCGGTGGAGGCGGGCCATCACGTGCGCGCGCTCGCCCGACGTCCCCAGCCTGAACAACCGAACGTGACCTGGATCGAGGGGGCTCTCGATACACCCAATCCCCTCGCCCGATTGGTCGATGGCTCGGATGCGGTGCTCCACGTCGCAGGGGTGGTCAATGCCCCCAACCGGGATGGTTTTGCCGCGGGCAACATCGCCGGCACCCAAGCGATGATTGACGCGAGCGTTGCCGCGCGCGTCTCGCGCTTCGTCCATGTCTCCTCGCTTGCCGCGCGCGAGCCGAGCCTGTCCAATTACGGCTGGTCAAAAGCGGAGAGCGAACGCCGGGTCGAAACCAGCCCGCTCGCCTGGACGATCGTGCGTCCGCCGGCGGTTTACGGCCCCGGCGATATGGAGATGCTCGATACGTTCCGGATCGCCAAACTGGGCATTGCGGTGATGCCGCCGCCCGGCAAAATGGCGGTGATCCATGTCGATGACCTGGCCCGGCTGCTGCTCACGCTGGCGTTGCAGGATGTCGGACGCCTGACCATCGAGCCCGATGACGGCACCCCGGGTGGATGGACGCATAGCGATTTTCTGGCCGGTGCGATCGGCGCCGCGGTCGGACAGCGCGTGATGCCGTTGCCGCTGCCGCGCGCGATCCTGTCGCTGGCCGTGCGCATCGACGGACTGTTTCGCGGGCCGAAGGCGAAACTGACGGCCGACCGCGTTGGCTATATGTGCCACCCCGACTGGACGGTCGATCCCGCGAAGCGCCCCGATCCGTCGCTATGGCTGCCCCGGATCGATACGGCAAAAGGTCTGGCCGAGACGGCAGCATGGTATCGCGCCAAGCGCCTGCTATAGATCGGCCAGAAAGCCGCCGCATTTGCTTGCCAAGGCAAATCAGACACCCCGAATGTTACGGGTCCGAAATGCAAGGATGACCATGAGCGACCGCACCGCCATTTACGAGACGATCACCGCGCTGATCGAGCCCTTTAACAAAAAGGGTGTCGCGCTCACCGAGGCGACCACGTTTCAGGGGGACCTGGAGTGGGACAGCCTGACCGTGATGGATTTCGTCGCCGCGATCGAGGATGATTTCGATATCATCATCACCATGAACATGCAGGCCGAAATCGAAACCGTCGGCCAGCTGGTCGATGCGGTAGTGAAGCTCAAAGGCTGATCGGCGCGTACCTGTCTGCGAACCAGCCCAGAATTGCCTACTGACCTTGCCCCTCATCGGAAACATCCTGCCATGACCGAAGCTGCCGCCACCGCCCACGCCCTGCCGATCGAGGTGGAAACAATCGCGCCGGAACGCGATCTGTTCACCAAATTTGACGGCCTGATCGCGGAAAAACAGGCGCTGCTCGATACCGGGGTGCGTGATCCCTTCTCGATCGTGATGGATGAGGTGAAATCGCCAACCGTTGCCGTGATCAAGGGCAAGGAAACGATCCTGCTCGGTACCTATAACTATATGGGCATGACCTTCGACGCCGATGTCATCCAGGCGGGCAAGGATGCGCTCGACCAGTTCGGATCGGGCACCAATGGCAGCCGGATGCTCAATGGCACGTTCCGCGACCATATCGATGCCGAAGAGGCGCTAAAGGAATTTTACGGCGCATCGTCAGCGATGGTGTTTTCGACCGGATACCAGGCCAATCTGGGTATCATCTCGACCCTGGCGGCCAAGGGCGAATACATCATCCTCGATGCCGACAGCCATGCGTCGATCTATGACGGTTGCGCGCTCGGCAATGCGGAAATCGTCCGTTTCCGCCACAACTCGGTGGAGGACCTCGACAAGCGTCTCGGTCGCCTGCCCGCCGAACCAGGAAAGCTGGTCGTGCTTGAAGGCGTCTATTCGATGCTGGGCGACATCGCCCCATTGAAGGAAATGGTCGCGGTGGCGCGCAAGCACGGCGCGATGGTGCTGGTCGATGAAGCGCATTCGATGGGCTTTTTCGGTTCGCATGGCCGCGGCGTTTACGAAGAGCTCGACCTTGATCTGGGTCGCGACGTCGATTTCATCATTGGCACTTTCTCCAAATCGGTCGGCACCGTCGGCGGGTTCTGCGTGTCGAACCACCCGAAGTTCGAAGCGATGCGGATGGTGTGTCGCCCCTATATCTTCACCGCCAGCCTGCCACCGTCGGTCGTCGCCACCGCGTCGACTTCGATCCGCAAGCTGATGCATGCCGGTGCCAAGCGCGCGCAACTTTGGTCGAATGCAAAGCGCCTGCACAACGGGTTGACCGAGATGGGCTTCAAGCTCGGCACCGAAACGCCGCAATCGGCGATCATCGCAATCATCCTGGAGGATCAGGCGCAGGCAGTCATGATGTGGCAGGCGCTGCTCGACAATGGCCTGTACGTGAACATGGCGCGCCCGCCCGCGACCCCGGCCGGGACCTTCCTACTGCGTTGTTCGCTGTGCGCCGAACATACCGACGCGCAGGTCACGCATATCCTTGGCCTGTTTCAGGCGGCAGGGCGGGCTGTCGGGGCGATCGGCTGATTTCGGTGTAGCGGCAACGCTTTGCACGGCTGCGTTCGGTAGCTATCATGCTGCCGATATGGTCGCCCACGATCCCCACGGCACCGCCAACGGTCCATCCGATGCCCGGACGCGCATCTGGCTGTTATTTGCGGTCGCGGCGATGGGGGCGATCGTCCTGATCGGCCTGATCATGACAATGGGTGAAGCCAATCGCCAGCGGGATCGGGCGCTGGTGCTGCAGACCCGCAGCTCGCAGGTCACCTTGCTGGCACGTACCCTGTCCGCCACCACCGCGCGTGCCGAGGCTGCGCTTGGCCGCTATGTGATCAGCGCCGACAACCGGCTGGGCGTCATTTATGGCGAACAATGGCGATTGGCCGGCGCGCAAATCACCCAGCTCGAGCGCGCCAATTACGCCGATAATGGCGGCCAGCGTCAGCGGATCGCTGCGCTGCGCCAGGCTTACCGCGAACGAAGCGACGAGCTTGCCCTGATCGCGCTAAGCACGCGCTACAAGAAGAATAATCAGGCGCTGGCGCGCTATTATCAGGCGCGGGAATCCAAACCGCTGCTGCGCATCAATGCGCTGCTGGACGAGATTATCGATGCCGAACGCGCGCTGCTGAGCGCGCGAACGAACGAGGCCTTGCAATCGGTCAAGCGATCGACCGATGCTGCGCTGGTGCTGGTGGCGTTCGGTGTGCTGATCGTGCTCGGCGCGATCATTCTGGGCTGGATGACGGTGCAGGCGCTTGGCCAACGTGCCTTGGCCCGGGCCGAAGCCGATACCGAGCGCGAACGCGCCTTTGAGCTGGAGCGCGCGGTTGCCGCCGCCACCGCCGAACTGAAGCTGCAGGCCAATGAACGCATGGCGGCGGAGGAAAAGCTCCGCCAAGTGCAGAAAATGGAAGCCGTTGGTCAGCTGACCGGCGGCATCGCCCATGATTTCAATAATATGCTTGCGGTCGTGCTTGGTGGGTTGGAACTGGCAAAGCGCAATATCGCCAATCCCAAAGCCGTAACCCGCAACATCGACAATGCTACCGAAGGCGCCAATCGTGCGGTGGCGCTGACCCGTCAGCTTCTTGCCTTTTCGCGCGCCGACGCATTGCTGCCCGCCGCGATCGACCCGGCCGAACTGATCCAGGGCATGTCCGATCTGCTCGATCGCACCCTAAGCGATGCGATCACCGTGACGACCGTCGATGAAGGCCGGGGCTGGCGCACCTGGGTCGATCGGCATCAGCTGGAAAACGCGCTGCTCAACCTGGCCGTCAACGCGCGCGATGCGATGGACGGCCGCGGCACGCTCACCATTACCACCCGCAATGCCACATTGGCTGCTGCAGAAATCGGAAACTGCGCGGCAGGCGACTATGTCGCCATCGCAGTCAGCGACACCGGCTGCGGCATGACGCCCGAGGTGATGGAACGTGTGTTCGAACCGTTTTTCACCACCAAGCCGGTCGGCAAGGGCACCGGGCTGGGGCTCAGCCAGATTTTCGGGTTCGTGCGCCAGTCCGACGGCGAAATCACGATCGATTCCGAACCCGGCAAGGGCACCACCGTGACGCTGTACCTGCAACGCCATGTCGGTGCTGTCGAGGACAGCGCCATTCCCCTGCCAAGCCCCGATGCCGTACGCGCGCCAGGTGACGGGCTGACCATCCTTGTCATCGAGGATGATCCGCGCGTGCTGGTCGCCACCACCGGCGCGCTCGAAGCGCTCGGTCACCGGTCGATTGGCTGCAGCGACCCGACCAACGCACTCGCATTGATCGATGACCATCCGGACATTCAGCTCGTCATTTCCGATGTGTTGATGCCGGGGATGACCGGGCCCGAAGTGGTGGCCGGCATCATGCAGCGCGTGCCGCGGATCCGTGCGCTGTTCGTCACCGGTTTTGCCGGAGAAGCGGCGGGTGAAGCCGAATTCGGCAGCCACCACGTGCTGCGCAAGCCCTTTACTATCGCGGCCCTTGAACAGGCGATCACCGCCACGATGGGTGAAGCCCGCCCCGCTGATATTGTCGCGAGCCGGGCGGCATAATTTGCCTGCTGACGGCACCCAAGTTGCACGATATAGGCGACAGCGCAGGGCGTGTTTCGATGCCGTGCCGTCGGTTTAGGCTTTTCCGTCCCGCATGACATCAATCGATCGCTATATGGCCCGCCTGATCGCGGTGCCGCTGCTCGCCAACCTCGTCATCGCCCTGATGTTGCTGGTGCTCGATCGCATGCGCATTCTGTTCGATTTCGTCGCAACCGAAGGTGGCCCTGTCAGCGTCGTATGGCAGATGCTCGCCAACCTGATTCCCGAATATCTCGGCCTTGGCATCCCGATCGGGCTGTTGCTGGGGGTGCTGCTGGCCTTCCGCAAGCTCGCGACGACATCGGAGCTGGATGTGATGCGCGCCGTGGGGATCAGCTACACCCGGCTGCTGCGTGTGCCTTATATGTTTGCGATCGGGCTCGCGATCGTCAATCTCGCGATCGTCGGGTTCGTGCAGCCCTATGCGCGTTATGCCTATGAAGGTCTGCGGTTCGAGCTGCGCACCGGCGCGCTCGGCGCATCGATCAAGGTCGGCGAGTTCACCAATTTTCCGCGCGGCGCTACCGTGCGGATCGAACGCAGCGAAGATCAGGGACGCAAGCTATCGGGCATTTTCGTCCACGCCAGCACCGCCAAGGGCGGCTGGACCGCCGTCACCGCCGCGACCGGGCAGTTTCTGGCGACCGACAATCCCGACGAGATCATTTTCCGGCTGACCGATGGCACGCTGATTAACGCGGAGCCGGGCTTCACCGTGCCGCGCGTGCTGACCTTCACCTCGCACGACTTGCCAATCCCGCTGCCGAAATCCGAAAATTTCCGCGGGCGCGGCGGGCGCAATCTGGAACTGACGCTCCCTGAGCTCGCCCGGATCGGTGGCAGCAGCGACAGCCCGGACATGCTGCGCGACACCAGCCGGTCCGCCTTCCACTTCCGACTGGTCGAGGTGGCGACAATCTTCCTGCTGCCGCTGCTTGCACTGGCGTTAGGGGTGCCGCCCAAGCGATCGACATCCGCGCTTGGTGTGTTTCTGTCGATCGTGATGATCGTCACCTATCACAAGATCAACGAGTATGCGCAGGCAATTGGCGGGCTTGGCCTGATCGATCCGTTCGTAGCCTTGTGGGTGCCATTCGTACTGTTCGCGGCGCTGATATTCTGGATGTACTACCAGATTGCCTATGTGCCCGGCGGCCAGCCGATCGGCGCGCTCGAAAAGGCAATTGCCTCGATCGGCAAGGCGGTTGCGCGGCGGATGCCCGGCCAGAAACGTCAGGAAGCGCTGTAATGCAGGCGCAGTTTTTCCCCTCGCGCACCGTCGCGACCTATATGGCGCGGCTGTTTCTGGTCCGTACCTTCGCCATTCTGGCCGCGCTTGTGATCGTGTTGCAGGCGCTCGATCTGCTGAGCGAATCAGACAAAATCCTGGCGGTGAAGGGCAATGGCAATGCCGAAGTGTGGCGCTATGTCGGCTTTCGCGTACCGCAGATTATCGAGCGTTTCCTGCCCTTTTCGGTGTTGCTCAGCACGATCCTGACGCTCAGTACGCTCAACCAGAATAGCGAGATCGTCGCGCTGAAGGGCTCCGGCCTGTCCGCGCATCAGGTGCTCGCGCCGCTGATTCTGGCAAGCTTTGTCATCGCAATCGTGTCATTCGCGTTCAACGACCGAATCGTCTCGCGCGCCACCGCCACGCTTAACCGCTGGCAAAAGGTGCAATATGCACCCCTGCCGATCGACAAGGGCGACCGCACCAATGTGTGGGTCCGCGACGGCGAGGATCTGATCAAGGTAGACACCGTCAACGGCAAGGGCGACGCCGTGAAGCTCTCCGGCATCACGATCTACGATCGCCAGCAAGGCAATCTGGCCGGCGTCATCAGAGCGGCAAGCGGTGCGCGGGCGACCGACGGCTGGCAGGTCGATGCCGCGAGCCGGTTCGATGTGGCGAGCGGCCGGGTGAACCGGTTGGGCGACATCATCGTCGCGCGCGATGTGCGACCCGATCAGTTCACGCTGACCAATGTCGATCCTAACGGCCTGTCCTTCGGCGCGCTGAACAGCGCGATCGCCGACCTCGCCGATGCCGGCCGTCCGACCAAGGCGCTTGAAGGATCGCTATGGCACAAGATTTCCGGGCCGCTCTCATCGATCCTGATGCCCCTGCTCGGCGCCGTCGCCGCCTTCGGCATCGCGCGATCGGGCAAATTGTTCATCCGCGCCGTGATCGGGATGCTGCTCGGATTCGCCTATTTCGTCGCCGATAACTTCGCGCTCGCGATGGGCAATCTGGGCGCCTACCCGCCTATTCTGGCGGCCTGGGCACCCTTCTTCCTGTTTCTGCTGATCGGGGAAATCGTGCTGGTGCGTTCTGAGGAGTGAGGCTGGACGTCCTTGCGTGGATCGCGAGTGAGAGGTCCGCTCTTGGTAGGAAGCGGACCTTCGCAACAATAGGCTCAAACGGGATGCCAGTCACCGAAAGTGGTCTGGGTTTGGTCTCGCGGCTCAACGATCAGGCCGACGCGCACCTCCAGGCCCTCCTCTTCGTCATAAGGGTTGCTGACCAAACCGGAACCCGAATGGTCCCGGTAAGACGCCCCAGCGCGGGCGATGGCGTCCGCCTCATCCCATGCGTGCAAAGAATGAGCGCCGACATCTTTGCCATGTCGCCTGTATTGCACTTCAAAAAAGCGCATGCCCGCTTCGAACATCCAGTCACCTCCGCAACAGGCGAAAGTTTTGCCGCCTAAGCGTGATGTCCGCAATGGTAAGCACCAGAATGTCCACTTTTGGGCAAAAGCGGTCGCTATTAGCCAAATGACTCGATAATCCCCGCGAGCGATCTTTCCACGCCGCGTGCGCCCATTGCCGCTGACCAATGGACAGATCACTCTAGGCCTTAAACTGCCCCCGCCTCCTCAGCGCGCGCCACCCACCGTCATCGTGCTCACCACAATCCGGCGAACCAGTCCGGGCAGGCCCGGATAATTCGCGCGGTGAAAGGGCGATTGCGGGTCCAGCGCCTTCGCCAGTCGCCGATGCGCCTCGGCCAGCGAATGGTACGGCAGGCCCGGGATAAGGTGATGCAGCGCGTGATAGCGCAAGCCGACCGGCGCCCACAGCACTGGCAACAGTGCGGGCGGTGGGACGTTGACGGTGTCGAGATACTGGGCGGTGACGGTCATCGCCTCGCCCTCATTCTCCCAAAGATGCGCCACCAGCGTGCGCACCTGATTAATCACTGCGACCGCCGAGACGATCGCGAGGAAGATCAAGAAACCGCGCAACGGAACGATGCCCGTTCCAACGCCGGTCAACAACGCGATCGCGAACACGCTGCACGCGGCGGCCTGCCACCGCCACTGGCGGGCCAGCTCGCCTTCGGGCGGGCGGCGTTCGAACGAGGGGTTGATCGACAGCGCCG
>CAZWAL010000097.1:0-9914 GCA_964631905.1 uncultured Stakelama sp. | reverse complement strand
GCCGAGCTTTGCCCGGTACATCTGGCGATAGGGGCCGAAAAACAGCTCGTCGCCGCGCGCCGGGTCACGCACGCGGCCATGCACTTGCGCCTCCATCGCCGGATAATCGGGCTTGATGAACTGGCACGCGGTGCCACAGCGCTTATGCTCGGGCGTGCGGGAAATGCCGCAATCAGTGCACAGGTCACGCGGCACGGCAACGGCCAGCGGGGGCGCCCATAACGGCGTGGTATCGGACGGTCGAGTGGGCAGTTCGGGCAAAGTAACGCTTTCAATCAGGGGCCAATCCACAGGCCGGGACTGCCTTGTGTTCTTCGAAGATGGCCGCAATGTCCACCGATCACGTTGCCCATTCCCTTCCCGCGTCGACACCCGCTAGGGTGCGAGCAATGAACACCGTGCTCAACATCACCCAGTCGATCCTTGGCCAGCCCTGGCGCTGGCGCGCGCTGAGCGCCGATGCGCGCGACCCCGATTATTCGCCCGATGATCTGGTGACCCAGTTGCTGATGGCGCGCGGCTGCCCGCGTGAAGCGCTGGATGCGCACAAGCTGCCGAGCATTCGCGGCTTCATGCCCGATCCGTCGATCTTTCGCGACATGGACCGCGCCGCCGACCGGCTGGCCGCCGCGGTATTGGCGCAGGAACAGGTGACGATCTTCGGTGACTATGACGTCGACGGCGCGACCTCTGCCGCGCTGATGATCCTGTTGCTGCGCGCGCTGGGGCTGGACGCGAGCGCCTATATCCCCGATCGGCTGATGGAAGGCTATGGCCCATCGGGCGAAGCGCTCGTCAAAATCGCCGCTGGCGGTGCGACGCTGATCGTAACGGTCGATTGCGGTGCACAGGCGTTCGAGGCACTCGACATGGCGCGCGCGGTCGGCGTGGATGTGATCGTGGTCGATCACCACAAATGCGCAACCACGCTGCCGCTGGCCTATGCTGTCGTGAACCCGAACCGGCTCGACGAGGCCGAAGGCGCGGCGCACGGTCATCTCGCGGCCGTGGGGGTGGCGTTTCTGCTGGGGGCAGCGCTCATCCGGACGCTGCGCGCGCGTGGCTATTTCGAGACCCGCGCCGAACCCCGTCTGCTCGATCTGCTCGATATCGTCGCGCTCGGCACGGTGGCCGATGTCGCCGCGCTGCGCGGATTGAATCGCGCCTTCGTGTCGCAGGGGCTGAAGGTAATGGCGGCGCGCCGCAATATCGGCCTGAACGCGCTGATCGAAGCATCGCGGCTGACCCGGGCGCCGACTGCGACGGATCTGGGCTTTGCGCTGGGGCCGCGGATCAATGCCGGGGGACGCGTAGGCAAATCCGATCTGGGCGTGCGCCTGCTGACGACTGAGGACGCCAATGAAGCGCGCATCATCGCGACCGAGCTCGACCGGCTGAACGAAGAACGCCGCGCGATCGAAGGCGATGTGCAGCAATCCGCCGAAGCGATGGCCGCATCACAGGCCAATCGGGCAGTGATCATCGTTGCGGGTCATGGCTGGCACCCCGGCGTAATCGGCATTGTCGCCGGGCGGCTAAAGGAAAAATTCGGGCGGCCCGCGATCGTGATCGCGCTCGACGATGCCGGGGTCGGCAAGGGATCGGGCCGGTCGATCTCGGGCGTTGATCTGGGCCAGGCGGTGCTCTCGGCGAAGGAGAATGAATTGCTCGTCGCAGGCGGTGGCCACGCGATGGCGGCAGGGCTGACGATCGCCGAGGATCGGATCGGTGCGTTCGGCGATTTTCTCGAGGACCGACTGGCAGAAGGCGTCGCGCGGGCATCGGGCGACCGGGCGCTGCTGGTCGATGCGCTGGTGGCCCCCGGTGGCGTTACCCCTGCCCTGGTCACCGCGCTGGAGCAGGGCGGACCCTATGGCATGGGCTGGCCCGCCCCGCGCGTCGCTGCCGGGCCGGTGCGCGTCATCAAAGCAGATATCGTCGGCAACGGCCATGTCCGCGCGGTTGTGGCGGGCGATGACGGCAAGAGCATCAAGACGGTCGCGTTCCGCCAGGCCGACTCCCCGCTCGGCCTCGCGCTGCTGGGAGCGGCCCCGCACCGCCGGTTATGGATCGCCGGTCGCGCCAAGATCGACGACTGGTCATCACGCCCCGCCGCCGAAATTCATCTCGATGACGCGGCATGGGCCGATTAGGAGCAGGCAATGTTCAGTCATGTCACCCTGGGCACCCAAAATCTGGATCGGGCGCGGCGGTTTTACGAACCCGTCATGGATAAGCTCGGGCTTTCTTCCCCGTTCGAACTGCCGGGCACATTGGTATTCGGCCATGTGGTCGGCCCCAAGATCTTCATCGTCTCCCCGTTCGATGGGCAGCCTGCCAGCGTTGGTAACGGCAGCCATGTTGCGTTTGCTGCGCCAGACCGCCGTGCCGTCGATGCCTTTCACACGGCAGCATTAGCGCATGGTGGCACCGATGAAGGTGCGCCGGGGCTGCGCCCGCATTATCACGCCAACTACTATGCGGCTTATGTTCGCGATCCGGATGGGAACAAGCTTCAGGCGGTATGCCATCGTCCGATAGACGATTGACCGGGTTGACCGCGCGCCATCATTTCCCTAGGCGATTTTTCCACGCCAACCGGCACGCCCGGCACTGGCCCCTTCGTCTAGCGGTTAGGACGCGGCCCTTTCACGGCTGAAGCACGGGTTCGATTCCCGTAGGGGTCACCATTTTCGTTGTTGCACCAGACCAATTGCTCCGACGACGATGAGCGACGCGCCGACGAGCGGGAACAGCACCGCCAGCACCAGACCCGAGAGGATCATGGGCAATGGCAGCCGATCACCCGCCTGCCGGTGTGGCACGCCAAGCGTTCCCGGCGCGCGACGCTTCCACCACGCCACCAGGCCGGCGGTGACCACGGCGATGATGGCAAGACAAAAGGCCAGGTTGATCAACTGGTTCGCGAGGCCGAATTGACGTCCCATATGGGTCATCACGCCCCATTCGATCAGCTTGGCGGCCGGGCTGTAATTCATCAAGCCGACATCCCCGAGGATCTGGCCGGTGCCCGGATCGAGATAGATCGTCCTTTGCCCCTCGGCCTTGTCAGGCAGATAGTTGATCATGAACACCCCGCTAGCCCCGCGCGGATAGAAGACCCGGATTCCGGGGCCCCAGCGGGCCTGATCAAGCATCGGCAGGCGCGCCTCGACCTCGGCAATGCCGATCGCACGACCGCCCGATCCGGTGGGTGACGCACTATGCCGGATCGTCCAGGGCACGCCGTTTTCGGCGCGGTGGTTCGCGTGCGGATCGGCTGGCGGTGCCTCTACCCACCCCGCCGCCGCTGGTTGCGGCGCAGGCGCGCCGAAATTGGGCGATGGCGCGATAAACGGGATCGTCTGGCCGACCCGGGCGAGCTGATCCCCCCAGAACACCGACCATGGCAGGCCGCTCAGCACCAGAAAGCCGAGGAACAGCGCGACGATGACCGATGGCACGGCATGCAGATCGCGCCACAATGGCCGCCCTCGCGCGCCCAGCCGGGGGACGAATACGCCTGCCAGTTGCCATTTCCTTGGCCACCACAGGACGATGCCCGAAACGATCATCGCCATGGTCCAGCAGGCGGCGAGTTCGACGATGTAGCGCCCCCAGGGTTCGAGCATCAGCCCGGCATGCAGCCGCCGGGCGATGTCGAGCGGCTGACAGGCCGGATCGACCGATCCCGTGACGCGGGCGCGGTAGGGGTCGACATAGACCTTGCGTGCACTGCCATCGGGCAGGCCTATGCCCCATTCGCTGGCCTCGCCGGGGCCATGCGGCACGCGCACTTGCCGGATCGCGGCCGCCGGAAAGACCGAGCGGACCGCCCGCTCCTGCGCAACAAGTGGCGCAACCCGCTCTCCGGGCGCCACCCGTGCGTAGGCTGCGTTCCACCACCCTTCGATCTCGCGATCGAACAGATAGAGTGAACCGGTCGCGGCGAGAATGATCAGCACCGGTGCGACAAACAGCCCGACATAGAAATGCCAGCGCCAGACGGCGCGGTGGTGCGCCGGCGAAAGAGTTGCCATTTTCCCGGTCCCCTAGAAGTTCACGCCAAGCCGGAACGACACAGTTCGGGGATCGCCCGGAAAGACCGCATTGGCGTTGCCGGTGCTGGTGAAATAACGGCGATCGAACAGGTTGTTCGCGGTCAGATTGGCGCGGAACCGGCCGATCGTCGCCCCTACCCCCAGATCTGCTAGGAAAACCTCCGGGATCAGCACCGCGCTGGCGGTGGCGGCGGCGCGCGGCCCCTGGTAATTGACGCCGCCGCGTAGGTCGAACGGGGTGCCCGGTACGAGATATCGCGCACGGATATTGCCCGAATGGCTCGGCAGATCGACAATGCGGCCGCCGACGTCGCTGACCGTGGCGCTGCGCGACACGACACCGTCGAGATAGGCATAGCCGAAGCTGACCAGCAGGTTCTTGGCGGGCTCCACTTCACCCTCCAGCTCGAAACCGCGCACCCGGAAAGCGCCGAAATTGCGCGAAAAGCCGGGATTGTCAGGATCGTCGCCCGCCACATCGCGGCGACGAATCTCGAATGCGGCAGCGCTCAGGCGGACACCGGACCGGTTGAACCGCGCGCCGAATTCATATTGTTCCGACGTTTCGGGGGACAGCCGCTGGCCGCTCACCGTTGGTGCGCCGCCAAAGCTGTTTTCGACATCATAACCGCTGTTATAGCCGCCAAAGGCACTGAACCCGCCGCCGAGCTTATATGTCGCCCCGGCCTGCACGCTGGTCTGTTCGACGCGCTCGGTATCGGGCGTGCCGAAGGATGTCGGATCGCTGCTGAAGAACCCATCATTGCTCAGCCAGGCATGGCGCACGCCGAGCACCAGCCCGAGCCGCTCGCCAATCGCCACCTGATTCTGTGCATAAAGCGCATGGCCATCGAGCCGCTGACGGAAGTTGAATGCAAAGGTGAGCGCAGGCTGTTGAGCCGCACTCAGATAGACAGGATTGAGCGCATTGATCGATGGCACGGCGACGAAGTTGGACTGAATGAAAACGCTGCGTTCGCGATCATATTCATAACCCACCAGCAGCTTATGGGTGATCGCCCCGGTCTTGACCGTACCGGTGAGATCGAGCTGCGCGATCGTGTAGCTATCGTCTTCCGATCCGATCCGACCATTGCGCCGGACCAGCGCCGGATTGGCTGCGTCGACGCCGAGCACCCGGATCTGGGTGAAGGGCGTGTTGAGTTCGGAATATTGCGCGCGCGGGGTGACCGTCCAGCCGCCCCCAAGGTCCACCGCCACCCAGGCCTGCAACAGTGGCGAATTGGCCGATAGCGGGGAAAAGGCGGGTTCGGCCAGAAATGCCCCGCGCCGGATCGGGGCCACGCCATTGCCGGTAATGGTGCCCACCGTTGGCAGCCCCGGATTGCTGAGCGTGCGCCGCTCGACATATTCGGCGACGAGATGGGCGTCGACACCCGGTGTCGGGCGCCAGTTGAGCGTCAGCGCGATATTCTCGCGGTCGATATCCTGAAAATCGACAAAGGTGCCTGAGCGCTCGATTTCACCTGTCACCCGAATGCCGAACGTCGAGCTGATCGGCCCGCCCACATCGATGGTGCCGACACTCTGATCAAAGCTGCCGACGGTGAACGCCGCCGATCCCGCCCATTCGGCGGTTGGCTGCTTGGTGATGATGCTGGCGATGCCGCCGACGGCGGACTGGCCATAGAGCACCGCGGACGGCCCTTTCAGGATTTCCACGCGTTCGATGTTCGACAGCGCCGACGCGTCGACATCCTCATAATAACGCTGACGGATGCCATTGCGCATCTGATCGAGCAGAAAGCCGCGCACGTTGATGCTGAAGCTCTGGTAGCGCGACACGCGGCTGTTGCCGATGCTGGCCGAGGGTACTGTGCGCAGAATATCGGCGATACTGGTCGCACCGCGCTTGGTGATCTCGTCCGCAGTGATGATCTGGACCGACTGCGGCAGGCGATCGATCGGAATCCCTGACTTCTCTCCAAAGTCTCCGGATTTGGTGCCAGTTACGACGATATCGGTCGACCGGTCGTCAGGTGCCGCAGTTTCGGCAAGTGCGGGCATCGGTGCGCAAAGCATGACCGCGATGGCCAGAATGGATGATTTCATGAGGATTTCCAGTGAGGAATGGGTTTTCCGCCGCGCGCGCGACCGTCGGCAGCATGGGCGTGGCAAGCTGGCTTTTCCGCGTCGTCACCGGTGGCTGAGGTCCTAAAGCTTCCTCGATCGATCGACGACAGGGCCGAGGAATCGATCAGCGTGGAGACTGCGGACCCTGCGCATGCTGCAAACCGTTCAGAACAACAGCAGGCATTTCAGCGGACGAAGCGGAGAAGGATCAGCCGAAAAGCGGCGGTGCGCGCAGCGGTGGTCGCAGTCGAGACGGCGCATATTGCCGACGCACCGCGACCGGCATGAAACCGCGTGCCAGCACAAAGGCAAGCGCGAGGCCGAGTAGCAGGATATCAGCCCCCGTGTCTGCCGCCATACCGAGGCCGGAAAAAGCGCAAGGGTGATCAGCGGGGCGCGTATCGCCATGATCGCTGGTCTGATCGACACCCAGACCCACATCGAGTGCGATCGTCTGCGGGCCCTGACCGGAGCAAACCGACACCATGATGGTGCCGTTCGACGGCATGACCATGAAGCCCTGCGGGACGAATGCCCTGATCAGCAGCGCCAATGCCACCAGCGCGAACGCCAGCCGTTGACGAGTCAGGAAAAAGGCGCGCCATGATGCCATCGCGGCCCCCGTTAGGCGAGATTGTCGCACCTGTCACGCCGGACAGATCAACTGAACCGCGCACCGGGCGCAAGGATCGGCACTGAATCACACAGCGGTGAAGCCTGACGAACGTCTTTGGCCAAGGCGCGATGGCCAAGCGACAATGCATAATCGCTATCGACCATATCGTTGCAGTGACGTAGCAAGTTATTCGCTATCCGGCATTAATTGGGGAAAGGACAGTATCGGGCAATGGCATCGCTGAAGCCTGACGCCGATCCGGATGTTCCCCCAGCCTCCGCCGCTGGCTGTGATGATTATTATGCTGATGCGTGGATGACCGCACCCGATCAGTTGCGCGCGCAGGTGCTGGCCAATCCCGGCCAGGTCGAGGCGACTTTCCGGTCGATGGACAATGTGCTCGGTCACCGGCTGCATTCGGTGCTGCACCCGCAATCGCTGACGATGCTGGTCATCGATCCCGACCACCACGGCGTGATTGCCGCCGACGACCTCGATCCTGCCGCGCGCGGGCAGATCGACTGGGAGGCGGCAGCGACGGCGCAGCGGACGCGCACCATCACCTATGCCAGCGGCACTCCGTGTGGCGGAAACACGGACGCAGTACGCCGGTCGATCTGGGCCTATGCCCCGGCGAGCGAGGCGCTGCGCTGGGATCTGCCGGTGACGATCCGCGACATTCTGGCAGAAAAGCAGCGCACGCATGTGCTGGCAATTACCACCGCGAATGAGGGAGCATCCCCCTTCCGGCGCGCTTGCGATGCCTATGCGCTGACCGGGCTGGAGCGGCGGGTGGTGATGGCGACGCTGCGTGCAGGCAATATCCGGCGCGGTGCCGTATTGGCCGATGTGCAATATGCCACCGCGCGCGAAGCGATGGCTGCCGCGCTCGCAAAGGTTGGCGTGCGTCGGATGCCGGGGCTGATTTACAAGATATCGATGCTGGCGTTCGGCATTTTCCCCAACAGCGCCGAAGCAACACAGATCCTGGCCGATCTATGGGGCCTGTCGCCACGACAGAGCCAGATCGCATTGCTGCTGGCCGAGGGGCTGACCCGGAGCGAGGCTGCTCGCGTGCTTGGCCTGTCGGATGCGACGATCAAGAAGCAGATCGATATCGTGCTGCAGACGCTTGGTCTTGCCAGTGCCGGTGAAGTCGCAGGTGCGATCAGCGCGGTGACTACGCTCCAGGCGCTGTCGGACGCGAGCCATGGCCGGGTTGCCTGGACCGACCACGCATCGGACCCGCTTCGGTTCATTCGCCGAAAGGATGGCAGCCGGATCGCGATTTCCGATTTCGGCCCGGCAGGCGGTCGCCCGGTGATCCTGACGCATGCCTGTTTTTCCGGGCGTCATCCCCCGCGCGACCTCACCCGCCTGATGATCGAACAGGGGTTCCGCCCGATCGCGATCGATCGTCCAGGCTATGGCCTGACGGATTTCCACCCCGATATCGTCAACTACCCTGTCGGTGAGCCGTTCGGGGCGGCGGCGCAGGATATGGTGACGGTGCTCGATGCGCTCGGGCTGGCAGTAGCGGATGTGATTGGCAGAGGGGGCGCTCAGGCAGCGCTGGCCTTTGGGGCGCTTTACCCCGACCGATGCGGCCGCATCATGCTGATCTCGCCCATTCCGCCCACGAAGTGCGATGTCGGCTGGCGCGGGCTGTTTGGCGCGTACCGTGAAATCTATCGCCTGCGGCCAGAAATCATCCCGCATTCGATCCGGCTGATGTCACGTCTGATGGATCGCAAATTCGTCGCCAACATGGTGCGCAAGACGCTGGCGAACACCCCGCCCGACCTCGCCATCACCAGCCGACCCGGCTTCGACGAGGATTATTTCCGCACGATGCAGATGTACGCGCTCGGCAAGCTCGACGGCTATATTCATGAGCAACGTTACGTCATCAGCGAAGAGTCCGATGGCTATGCACCGGAATCAGCCGATATTCTGGTCATCTACGGCGATCATGATGCCGTGATGGATCCGCAGGCCGGACGATCCTATTGGGAGCGCCGCCTGCCGAACGCGGTGTTCGAGGAAGTACCGGGCAAGGGTCGCCTGCTCGATTATGACGTGCCGGGGATGATCGTCGACTGGCTGAAAGCGCCTTCAGCCTAACGCCCGCCGGGTCAGCGCCCGACTGAGCTATAGGTGAACCCGGCCCGCGCGGCTTCCTCCGGCGGATAGACGTTGCGCAGATCGACCATTACCGGCGCGGCCATGGTCGCGGCCAGCCGCTTCAGATCGAGCGCGCGGAAGATATCCCACTCCGTCACGATCGCGACGACATCGGCTCCTGCTGCTGCCTCATAGGCATCATTACAGTAGGTTATTGTCGGCATCATCGTCTTGGCTGCCTCCATCCCCTCGGGATCATAAGCGCGGATGTGCGCACCGGCATCGAGCAGGCTCTGCACGATCGCGAGGCTCGGCGCGTCGCGCATATCATCGGTGTTCGGTTTGAAGGTGAGGCCGAGCAGCGCCACGGACTTGCCGCGTGCATCACCGCCGAGCGCCGCGATGACCTTGCGGCCCATGGCGCGCTTGCGGCTGTCATTCACCTGCACGACCGCCTCGACGATTCGAACGGGCGTGCCGTAATCCTCTGCCGTTTTCAGCAGCGCCAGCGTGTCCTTGGGAAAGCACGACCCGCCATAGCCGGGCCCGGCATGAAGGAACTTCGAGCCGATCCGGTTATCCAAGCCAATGCCGCGCGACACATCCTGCACATTCGCGCCCACCGCTTCGCAGAGATCGGCGATTTCGTTGATGAAGGTGATCTTGGTCGCAAGAAAGGCGTTGGCGGCGTATTTGATCAGCTCCGCCGTCCGACGCGCGGTGAACAGGATCGGGCTCTCATTCAGATACAGCGGGCGATAGATGTCGCGCATCACCTGCATCGCCCGGGCGTTTTCGGTACCGATCACGATCCGGTCGGGGCGCTTGAAATCACCGATCGCCGCCCCTTCGCGGAGGAATTCTGGGTTCGAAACGACCGCCACGTCGAGCTGGGGCGCGATTTCGCGCAGGATCGCTTCCACCTTGTCGCCGGTGCCGACCGGCACGGTTGATTTGGTGACCACAACGGTCGGCCCGGTAATCGCGGCGGCAATCTCGCGTGTTGCTTCAAACACATA
>CAZWAL010000096.1:0-9923 GCA_964631905.1 uncultured Stakelama sp. | reverse complement strand
GCCCCGGCGGCTGGGGGGCGTTGCTCCGCATGGGCGGCGTCGAAAAGGAAATATCGGGCGGCGAGCCGATGACGACCAACAACCGTATGGAAATGATGGCGGTGGTAGAGGCACTCGGCGCGCTGAAGCGGCCGTGCCGGGTCACGCTGTCGACCGACAGCCGCTACGTCATGGACGGGCTGACCAAATGGATCCACGGCTGGCAGAAAAACGGCTGGCGGACCGCCGACAAAAAGCCCGTGAAGAATGCTGATCTATGGCAAGCGCTGCTGGTTGCGGCGAAACCGCATTGGATCGACTGGCAATGGGTAAAGGGACATGCTGGCCACCCCGAAAACGAACGTGCCGATGCGTTGGCGAGTGCAGCGGCAGTGGCGGCGGGGCGGAAACGGGCGAGTGCCGACGTCTGACCTTCGGCGACCCGCCCCTTCGATCGATCAGTCCAGATTTTCCTCGGTGGGGGCGTCGACGCCGTTCTTCTTGATCGATTCGATGGCGTTCACGGCGGCGGCCTTGCTCGAATAGCCTTCCGTCCAAAACATCACTTCGCTGTTATATTTGAACTTGGCGACGAACTCGCCCGCCTTGTTCTTCTCGATCACGAACTTATGCGCCATACGACCTCTCCCGCGTTGTGAGACGCTAAGCCTACTGCGCGTGCGGTCATTTCGCCAGCGCTACGAAGCGGTCGGGCGCAAAGGGCGCAGGGTCGATCGCAGCGACCGGTTCAGGCATGGCATTGCCGAGCAACAATGCGCCGCCCAACATCGCAGCGGCGGGCGCGGTCTGAATGCCAGTGCCGCCCTGTCCGGCGAACCAAAAAAAACCGGGCACGACAGGATCAAAGCCATAAACCGGCAGCCGATCGGGCGCGAAGCTGCGCAAGCCTGCCCATTTCCGTTCAACCGCCGCGACCTTCCAGTCAGTGACGCTTTCGAACCGGTCGATCGCGATCGCGACGTCGATTTCCTCGGCCGCGGCATCGCCGGCTTCGACCGGGGTTTCGTCGTGCGGGCATAGCCAAAGCCGGTTCGGCCCCTCCGGCCTGAAATAATAGCTGCCGGCGATATCGATGACGAGCGGCAGCGTATCGGGCACATCGTCCGTGGTGACGCGCACCTGCGCGATCGTACGGCGCATCGGCTGGATGCCCAGGGCGCGCGCGCCGGCCATCTGGCCAAGCCCATCCGCCCAGGCCCCCGCGGCGTTGACGATGATCGGTGCGACTGCCCGCCAAGCCCCTGCCCGCACCTGCCAAGCGCCGCTGATGCGCGTAATATCGTCGATCCGCTTTCCCGTGATAAGCGTGCCGCCTGCCCGGCGAAACGCCGCAAGCACGCTGGCGTGAAACGCCGCTACGTCGATATCCGCGCCCATCATCTCGAGCACTCCGCCGACAAGCACGGGCCGGGCACGTGGCACCCATTGGCGCACGCCGTCATAATCGATCCGGATCAGATCGGTCCCCGAACCCGCAAATTTATCAACAAGCGCATCGAGCAAGGGCAGCCCGTCGGCCTCTGCCACTTCGAGCGCCACACGCGGTTTCAGGTATCCTCCCGCTGCAAGCGCGGAATAAGATGCCTTTGTCAGCAGCTGAATGAGGGGACCGCCCAGCGTCTCATGCCAGAATGCCGCCGACCGACCGGTAGAATGATAACCAGGCGTATCTTCGGCCTCAATCAGCAGCACCTTGGCATGAGGCGCCAGTTCGGCCGCCAGAGTTGCCCCGGCGATGCCAGCACCAATAACAAGAATATCGACCTTCAGATCATCAGCCACGCGTTACCCTTCAATCGCGCTGAGCACGGGAGGCGAGGAAGATATCGATCTCGCCGATAGCGCGATTGCGCACGCTGTCGGTTTCGCGCAGCACCTCATGCGCCGCTTCCTTGCCGAAACGCAGCACCCGGCAATCGGGCAGTTTGGCGCCGATCGCGATCGCTGCCTTGGCATCGACCAGCTGGTCGGCCATCGGCACCAGCATGAGCGTGGGGATTCGCATCGATTTCAGCGCGGGCGACTGGCGCAGTTCACGTGTCGATGCAAAGGCCTCGATCACCCATTTCCAGCTCGGGGGACCGGTGACGATCGCCGGGTTGGTTTCCTGCCACCATATTTCATCGGCATAGCGATCGGCGTCATGGGTCAACAGCATCTGCCGGGTTTCAAGACCACCAGGCTTTTCGTTCCCCTTCCACGCCGCGCGTGCCGAATTGCCCAAACCGCCGATCATCCGCGCCACCCGCTCGCCAAGCCCCGCCCCCAGGGCATTACGCAATCCGAGCATTGGCGCGACCAGTACCATCGCATCGGGATCAGCCACCCGTTCAACGGCTGCACGCAGCAGCAAATGCCCGCCCATCGAATGCCCCATCATCACGCGCGGGCCGGTGGTTTCGGCTGACCATTCGGCATAAAATGCCGCAAAGTCACTGATAAAGATCGCGAAATCATCCACATGCCCGACATGCGGATCGGGCGTCAGCCGCCCCGATCCGCCCTGACCGCGCCAGTCGAGCGACGTTACATTCCAGCCCTGGGCATGCCAGTGCGCGAACAATTCCAGATACTTCTCGAAAATATCCCCGCGCCCGCCGACGAACAGGATACTGCCGCGCGGTTCCCCCTCGGCAGCCCAGTCAAACCGGCGCAGCCCCCAACCGTCACTGGCGGTCCACTGGGTGATGCGGGCCGCGGCGGGAATCGCGCGGCGATATAAAAGAGAAGAGGTCATGGCCGCTGGTTACTTTTTAGAAAGCCGTTCCGTCTAGGGACTAGCGTGATGAACTGGGGCTATCTCGTCGCCGTGATGCCGGTGCTGCTTGCACTTCTCCTTGTTTCGGCAGGGATAGAGGATGCGCGGCTGCGCACAATCGCCAATTGGAAAAATGCACTCATCGCCTTGATGGCAATACCGTGGTGGTGGGTCAACGGCATGACATTGTGGCCCGACGTCGCGATCCAGATCGGCGTCGCGCTGCTGATTTTCGCGTTTTTCTGCGGGGCGTTCGCGCTTGGCCAGATGGGCGGCGGCGATGTGAAACTGATCGGCGCGCTCGCGCTTTGGTTTCCGGTCGAGCCGATGGTCTGGCTGCTGATCGTCATGTCGCTGGTCGGCGGCGCCGTCACGCTGGTGATGATGATCGATCGCTGGTGGCGAAAAGACCGGTCCCCGGTCGAAATTCCTTACGGTGTGGCCATTGCGATTGCCGGACTTTTGGCGGTTCGCGAACCACTTTTTAACCAATTTACGTGAATGCTTAACGGCGGATCAAGCGGTCCGCGTCCGAAAAGGCCAGAGGCGTTATGGATAGTAGGAAGATTATTTTGTTGGTGGGCGCCTTGTTCGTGGCCGCCATCACCGCATTCATGGCCCGGTCGCTGATCGCCGGATCGAGCGCCCCGGTTGCTGCAGCCGCGGTACAGCCTGTCCAGGTCGTCGATGGTCCCGAAGTGCTGGTGGCCACGCGCGCGCTGCCGGTCGGCACCATTCTGGACGCCACAGCCCTGAAATTTCAGCCCTGGCCCAAAGAACTCGTCGACAACGCCTATTTCCTGAAAAAGGAAACCGATCTGAAATCGCTGCAGGGCACCGTCGTCCGCAATGCGATCACGGCGGGCCAGCCCGTTACGCAAGGCGCGCTGGTGAAGCCCGGCGATCGCGGCTTCCTTGCTGCCGCCCTTGGGCCGGGCATGCGCGCCGTGACGGTACCGGTGCAGGCTAACGCCGCGGTTGCCGGTTTCGTGTTTCCGGGTGACCGGATCGATTTGATGCTGACGCAAACCGTATCGGGTGGCGGCGATGGCCCGCCGCTGAAGGTTTCGGAAACCGTGCTGCGCAACCTGCGCGTGCTGGCAACCGACCAGCGCACCGACAACACCGTCGGCGAAGACGGCAAGACCGAGGTTCGCACTTTTTCCAGTATCACCGTCGAAGCCACGCCAAAGCTCGCCGAGCAGTTGACCGTTGCGCAAACGCTCGGATCGCTGTCGCTTGCGCTACGGTCGATCGCCGACAATTCGGCCGAACTTGAAGAAGCGATCGCATCGGGCGCGGTTTCCGTTCCCGATGGCACCGATCCCAAGGCCGAAAAGGCCATGATCCTGAAGATCGCCAGCCGGCCCAGCGCCGGCGGCTCGACATTTGCCACGGGTGCCGATGTGTCGCGTTTCCAGCGCAGCACGGTGCCCGGCAAACCCGCCGGTGCGGTTGAAGGTGCCAATGGCGCGCCGACCGCCTTTCCCGGTGGTGGGGCCTCACAAGGGCCAACGGTCCGCGTCGCACGCGGCAACAGCGTGACCGTCGTTCCGGTCGGGGGGAAGAATTAAGATGCGTATGCCTGCAAAGTCGATCGGCTGGCCGCTCGCGGTCGCCATCGCTGCCTCGGCAATCGGCAGCACGGCGCCCACCGGTGCGCAGACGGTTGCCGCGTCGCCGACATCGGTCGTCGAGGTTGCTGTCGGCCGCGGTCGACTGATCACCTTGCCCCGCCCGATGAGCGATCTGTTCGTGGCGGATGATAAAATCGCCGATGTGCAGGTGCGATCGCCCACCCAACTTTACATTTTTGGGAAACTTGGCGGCGAAACCACCGTCTATGCCACCACCAAAAGCGGTACCGTGGTGTACGCGACCACCGTCCGCGTTGGCACCAATATCGATTCGGTGAGCCAGATGCTGACGCTCGCCATGCCCGATGCCCAGATCGTGGCGACGCCGATGAACGGCCTGGTGCTGCTGACCGGAACGGTCGCACAGCCAGACGATGCGGCCGAAGCCGAACGGCTGGTACAGGCTTATGTGGGCGACAGCACCCGGGTGCTGGTGCGCCTGAAGACGGCGACCCCGCTGCAGGTAAATTTGCAGGTCAAGTTCGCCGAAGTCAGCCGCAGCTTCATCAAAAATATCGGCGTCAACCTGCAGAATCGCGACAATAGCGGCAACAATTTCCTGTTCGGCATTGCGCAGGGTCGCCAGGGCGGAATCACGAGTATTCCCCAGGTACCCCCCGGCACGCCGCCCGTCGCGGATGCCAATGGCCTGTTGCCCGGCAGCACCCTGTTCCAGTTCCCCAGCAGCCCGACACTCGGCACCGCGCTTGGCGTGGCTGGCCGCTATTTCGGCACCGATCTGCTCGCATCACTCGATCTGGGCGAACGCAAGGGCCTGGTTTCGACGCTTGCCAACCCGAACCTGACCGCATTGTCGGGCGAAACCGGCACGTTCCTGGCCGGCGGTGAAATTCCGATCCCGATCAGCCAGGGGCTCGGCGCTGTATCGGTCGAGTACAAGCAATATGGCATCAGCCTGGTCTATACGCCGACGGTGTTGTCGGACGGTCGCATCTCGCTGCGGGTTCGCCCCGAAGTGTCGCAGCTGACCTCGGCCGGTGCCGTCACGATCGGGGGCACCACGATCCCGGCGCTCACCACCCGTCGTGCAGAGACCACCGTGGAACTCGGCTCGGGCCAGAGCTTCATGATCGCCGGCCTGCTGCAGAACAACCATAACAACTCGATCACCCAGGCACCGGGATTGGGCGACGTGCCTGTGCTCGGTGCGCTGTTCCGGTCGAACGGCTTTCAGCGCGACGAAACCGAACTGGTAATCGTGATCACACCGTATCTGGTGAAGCCGGTCAACGCGAATGACATCGTGCTGCCGACTGATGGCTACAAGGCACCGTCCGATCTCGATCGTGTGTTTCTGGGCACCCTGTCGCGCGGCAGCGACAACAAGGACCGCCCAAAACCGAGCGTCGCGCCGTCGTCCAGCCAGCCAGCAATCGGTGCAGCCAGCCCATTGCCGCTCGGCCCCGCGCCCGCGCAATCGGGTCGTGAAGAGGTTCAAGCAATCGCCCCGCCGCCGCGCAAGGGCAAGGCCGCCAGCAATAGCGCCGCGCCGGGGTTCAGCCTCAAATGATCGCGCATCGCCGCAGGGAGAAAGCCATGCTCAAGCGTCTTTCGGTTATCGTCATCGCCGCCCCGGCCCTGCTTCTGGCGGGTTGTGCGGGATCGTCGATGCAGAACCGCGGACTCGAATCGGCGCATCAGCCGGTCGTCAGCCGTACCGACTATATTTTTGACATGAACACCGACAATGGCCGCGCCGCACCCGGCGAAACCCAGCGGCTCGGCGGCTGGCTCGCCTCGCTGCGGCTGGGCTATGGCGATCGTGTCGCGCTTGATGATCCGACGGGTGCCAATTACGGTGCCCGCGCGGATGTGAGCAACGCGATCGCCCGCTACGGCCTGTTTCTGGCCGATGCTGTGCCCGTTTCGGCGACCCAGCCCAACCCCGGCACTGTGCGGGTTATCGTCAGCCGCACCACCGCTTCGGTGCCGAGCTGCCCGGATAATCGGGACAGCGGCAGCGGCAACTTCAACGCGCACACCTCGTCCAATCATGGCTGTGCTGTGAATTCGAATCTCGCGGCCATGGTCGCCCAGCCTGAAGATCTGGTGCGGGGCCAGCCTGGCTCGGCGACGTCCGATCCGTCGACCGGCAGCCGCGCCATCCAGCTGCTGCGCAAGGGTGGCGCCGGATCGGGCGGCACGGGTTCAACCGGTGCTGCTGGTGCCAGCGGCGGCGCGGCAGGTGGCGGTGCTGCCGGCGGCTCATCCGGTGGTGGAGGTGAAGGCTGATGAATGCTCCTTTCAACCCGGGTCGGTCGGGCACGCGTGAGCCCTTTGTCGCCTTTGTCTGCGACGAAACCACTGCCGAATCGCTTCGGCCAATCGCCGTCGAACTCGGCTGGGCCCCTGAAAAGGTCAACAAGGGCGGCCTGCGCAACGCCGTGCAGACGCTGTCGGTATCGGCAAGCCCGCACATCCTGTTCGTCGATCTGTCCGAAAGCGGCGATCCGCTGAACGATATCAACGCGCTGGCAGAAGTCTGCGAGCCCGGCACCGTCGTGATTGCGGCGGGCCAGGTGAACGATGTGCGGCTGTACCGTGATCTGGTCGCAAGCGGCATTCAGGATTATCTGTTGAAGCCGTTCAACCCGGATATGCTGCGCGACGCCTTTGCAACGGCGCAGGCGCTGTTGAACGCCCCCAAGCTCACCGATGCTTCGATCGAACGACCGCATTGCTCTGCTGCCGTCATCGGTACGCGCGGCGGGGTCGGCGCGTCGTCGATCGCAACGTCGCTTGCATGGTGGATCAGCGACAAGGCGAGTCGCACCACGGCGCTGCTCGATCTCGACGTTCATTTCGGCACCGGCGCGCTCGCGCTCGATCTCGAGCCGGGCCGCGGGCTGACCGACGCGATCGAAAACCCAAGCCGGATCGATGGTCTGTTCATCGAACGCGCCATGGTGCGCGCCAGTGAAAAGCTGGCCATCCTGTCCGCGGAAGCGCCAATCAATGCACCGGTGCTGAGCGATGGCTCAGCCTTTTACCAGCTGCAGGAGGAGATGCGGGCGGCGTTCGAATGCACGATCACCGATCTGCCGCGCGCCATGCTCGTCAACCATCCCCACCTGATCAGCGACGTACAGCTGGCGGTGGTGGTCACTGAACTGACGCTGGCAGCCGCCCGCGATTCAATCCGTATCCTTTCCTGGCTGAAATCCAACGCGCCGCAAACGCAGGTTTTTGTGGTCGCAAACAAGGTGCACCAGACGGGCCAGCTCGAAATCAGCCGCAAGGATTTCGAAGGATCGATCGAACGCAAGATCGATTTTGTAATCGGCTTTGATCAGAAAATCGCTGCACAGGCTGCCAAGCTCGGCAAGCCGCTGGTTGAAGTGGGCAAGGCATCGAAGGCGATCTCGCCGATCGGCGATCTGGCCAAACAGTTGCTGGTCGCCGCAGACGGCGCCGCAGGCGAGTTGCCCGCAAAAGGTGGCAAGTCAGGCAAGGGCGAATCGGCAGGCTCATCGTTGATGGGCAAGTTCGGCAATCTGCGCGGATTGATTCCAAAGCGGGCTGCCAAGGCGGCGTGATGAGCAATCGACCGGCGAGCCGGTGATGACGTGAACAAAGGCGGATAAATGGATCTGTTGCCCTTCATGCTGATGTGCCTTGGCGCGCTGGTCGTGCTGGGGCTCGTCGCGTTCGCCTTTGCCGGGCCATCGCCCGAACGGGCCAAAGTCCGCCGTCTGCGCTCGCTTACCAACCGGCACAACGGATCGGTCGGCGCCGTCGCCGAGGCGCATATGCGCCGCATCACCCAGCATCGCAGCAGCCGGATGGACGCAGCCGCGATGCGGTTCCTGCCCAACATGGCCCAGCTGAAAAAGCGGCTGTCGATGACGGGGAAGACCTGGTCCGTCGGCCAGTATACCGCCGCGTCGCTGATCATCTTTGTGATGATGGCGGGGCTGATGATGCTGCAGGGGCTGCCCATCATTCTCGCGTTGATGATCGGCATCATCATTGGCGCGGGCATCCCGCACATGGTGGTCGGCTTTTTCATCAAGCGCCGCCTTGCGCAGTTTACCGCCAAATTCCCGGACGCGATCGAACTTCTTGTGCGCGGCCTGCGATCGGGCTTGCCGATCGGTGAAACGATGGGCGTCGTCGGCGCGGAGATTGACGGCCCCGTCGGGGTCGAATTCCGTTCGATCACCGACAAGATGAAAATCGGCCGCACGATGGATGTGGCGCTTCAGGAAACCGCTGACCGGCTCGGCACGCCCGAATTCCAGTTCTTCGTCATCACCATTGCCATTCAACGCGAGACGGGCGGCAATCTCGCCGAAACGCTTGCCAATCTGGCAACCGTGCTGCGCATGCGCGGCCAGATGAAGCTGAAGATCAAGGCGATGTCGTCCGAATCCAAGGCATCCGCCTATATCGTCGGATCGCTGCCGTTCATCGTGTTCGGCATGATCTGGATGATCAACGGTTCCTACATGCAGGGCTTTTTCATCGATCAGCGGCTGATGGTCGCCGGTGGCGGCGGCCTGCTGTGGATGGGGATCGGCGTCTTCATCATGAGCAAGATGGTCAATTTCGAAATCTAGCGACGGGAAAACAGCGCGTGCAATTCCAGGGTGCCAGTGCCGGACCGACGATCCTCGGCGTCGACGTGATCAGCGTCGCCACGCTGCTGGCGGGCGTGTGCGCGTTCATGGTGCTCGTGGCGATCTATGCCGCCACGACGGTGCGCGACCCGATGGCCAAGCGCGTCAAGGCGCTGAACGATCGCCGCGAGCAGTTGAAGGCGGGCATCACCGCCTCCACCGCCAAGCGTCGCGCCAAGCTGGTCAAACAAAATCTGACGACCGACCGGATCCGCGACTTCCTCCAATCGCTGAAGGTGTTGCAGGACAGCCAGGTAAAGGCCGCGCAGATCAAGCTGATGCAGGCCGGGATCCGATCGAAGGAATATGCCGTCGCGGTCATTTTTGCCCGCATGGTGTTGCCGGTCGTGATCGGCGGCCTGATGATCTATCTGGTTTACGGCACCGACTCTTTTTCGGACTGGTCGCCGCTCAAGGCCTATGGCCTGGTCGCCGTCACCTTCATCCTCTGCTACAAAGCGCCCGATCTCTACCTCGACAACAAGATCTCGAAGCGGTCTGACGCGATCCGCAAGGGCCTGCCCGATGCGCTTGATCTGCTCGTGATCTGCGCGGAAGCAGGGTTGACCGTCGATGCCGCGTTCCACCGCGTTGCGCGTGAGCTGGGCCGCGCCTATCCCGAACTGGGCGACGAATTCACGCTAACCGCAATCGAACTGGGTTTTCTGTCTGAACGTCGCCAGGCGTTCGAAAATCTGGCGAGCCGGGTGAAGCTCGATGCCGTGAAGGGCGTGGTCACCACGATGATCCAGACCGAGAAATACGGCACCCCACTGGCATCGGCGCTGCGCGTCCTGTCCGCCGAATTCCGCAACGAACGGATGATGCGCGCCGAGGAAAAGGCCGCGCGCCTGCCCGCGATCATGACGATCCCGCTGATCCTGTTCA
>CAZWAL010000095.1:0-9958 GCA_964631905.1 uncultured Stakelama sp. | reverse complement strand
TCCGATCTCGCATTGCTGAAGATCGAAGCAAAGGGCCTGCCGTTCGTGAAGTTCGGCGATTCGGAGCGCACGCGCGTCGGCGACTGGGTAATCGCGATCGGCAATCCGTTCGGCATTGGCAGCACCGTCACGGCGGGCATCGTGTCCGCGCTTCACCGCGCGACTGGCCAGGGCGGCGCCTATGATCGTTTCATCCAGACCGATGCGGCGATCAACCAGGGCAATTCGGGCGGGCCGATGTTCGACCTGAACGGCAATGTCATTGGCATCAACTCGCAGATTTTTGCTGGCCAGTCGGGCGGCAATATCGGCATCGGCTTCGCCATTCCGGCGGTCGAGGCAAAGCCCGTCATCGACAAGTTGATGCAGGGGACGGCGATTGCGCGCGGCTATCTGGGCGTGGGAATGAAGCCACTGACTGAAGACTTTGCCGGGGCACTCGGCCTTCCCAAAAACAGCGGGGAAATCATCGAACGCGTTTCACCTGGCGAACCGGCCGACAAGGCGGGTATTCAGGTCGGCGACGTGATCGTGGCAGTGAACGGTCAGGCGGTAACGCAGGATAGCTCGCTCAGCTATCTGGTCGCCAATGTGAAGCCGGGCACCCGCATTCCGCTCGACATCATTCGAGGCGGCAAGAAGCAGACGGTCAATGTCGTTGTCGGCACGCGGCCTTCCGAAGATGCGCTTCTGGCATCGCTGGGCGGTGGCGAACCGGGTGATGCAATGGGCCAACCCGACGCTGAAGGTCCGGCTTCCCCTGTCGCCAACAAGCTTGGTCTCGCCGTGGTGCCGCTCACGCCGCAGATCGCGCAGAATATCGGCGTGGATTCGACCGTGAAGGGCGTCGTCATCAGCGGCACCGACCCGACAAGCGATGCGGGGCAGAAACTGAAGCGCGGCGATGTGATCGTCTCGGTCAACGGTACTGCCGTGCTCACCCCGGACGCCCTGAGCGCGGTCGTCGCACAGGCAATCCGCGATGGTCGCCCCAGCGTGCTGCTCTATGTGCAGCGCCAGCGGCTTCCGGCCCAGTTCGTGCCGATCAAACTGAAGAAATAACCCGCGCATCCACGCGAACGATTGCGCCGCCTCGTCTCACCCGAGACGGGCGGCGTTTTCGTCTCTTGCCGCCCTGCCCGAAATCGCGCGATAGCTGACATACGGAACAGGGAGGCATTATGGCAGACGGCACCAGCATCTTCATCGGTACCGGCGGCGGGAAGCCTCAGCAGCTCGAACTGAAGCGTGCCAATCGCCACGGGCTGATCGCGGGTGCGACCGGAACCGGCAAGACGGTGACGGTGCAGGGCATTATCGAAGGGTTCTCTGCCGTCGGCGTGCCGTGCTTCGTGGCGGACGTGAAAGGCGATCTGGCGGGCCTCGCCATGGCGGGGTCGCCCACGACCAAGATGCATGAGATCTTTGCCGCTCGCGCCAAGGAAATCGGCTACGACAGTTGGGCCTATGCCGACACGCCGGTGCAGTTCTGGGATTTGTTCGGCGAACAGGGCCACCCGATCCGCACGACGATCAGCGAAATGGGGCCGCTGCTGCTCGCGCGACTGATGGACCTGAACGAGGTGCAGGAAGGCGTGCTGACGATCGCCTTCACGGTTGCCGACAAGGAAGGGCTGTTGCTGCTCGATCTCGACGATCTGCAGGCGATGCTCGCCCACTGCGCGACGCGCGCGGACGAGCTGACGACCACGTACGGCAATATGTCGAAGACGAGCATCGGGACGATCCAGCGATCGCTGCTTCAACTCCGCAGCCAGGGCGGCGAGAACTTCTTCGGAGAACCCGCGCTCGCCATGGCCGATATGATTGCGTGCGACGACAAGGGCCGGGGCGTCGTCAACGTGCTGGCAGCGAGCAAGCTGATGAAGAGCCCCAAGCTCTACTCCACCTTCCTGCTGTGGCTGCTGAGCGAGCTGTTCGAGCATCTTCCCGAGATTGGCGATCCCGACAAACCGGTGCTGTGCTTCTTCTTCGACGAGGCGCATCTGCTGTTCAACGATGCGCCGAAGGCGCTGCTGGAAAAGATCGAACAGGTCGTTCGGCTCATCCGATCGAAGGGCGTCGGCGTCTATTTCATCACCCAGAACCCGATCGATATTCCCGATACCGTCGCGGGCCAGCTCGGCAACCGGGTGCAGCACGCGCTCCGCGCCTTCACTCCGCGCGATCAGGCGGCAGTGAAGTCGGCGGCGACCACGTTCCGCGCCAATCCCGGGGTCGATGTGGAAACGGTGATCACCGAGTTGAAGGTGGGCGAAGCGCTGGTGTCGCTGCTCCAGCCCGATGGCGCGCCGTCGCCGGTTGAGCGCACGCTCATCAAGCCGCCATCGTCGCGGGTCGGCCCGCTCGATCCCAACGAACGCGGGGTGATGATCGCCACCGACGCGATTGGCGAGAAATACGACACGCGGATCGACGCCGATTCCGCCGAGGAATTGCTGGCGATCAAAGCAGCTGAGGCATCCGCTGCCGCCGCCGAAGCCAAGGCTGCGAGCGAAGCCGAAAAAGCCGCCGCCGCGCAGGCCAAGGTCGATGCCCGCGCCGCCAAAGAGGCCGAACGCGCGCGGATCGCGGCGGAAAAAGAAGCTGCTCGAAGGGAGCGCGAAGCCGCCAAAGCTGCCGCAAACAGCCCGTGGAACAAGATCGCCACGTCCGCCACCCGCACTGCCACCACCACGATCACGCGGACGGTGGCGAATGAAGTCGCCAAGCAGGTGTTCGGCACGGGCAGCAAGCGCGGTTCGTCGAGCGGCGGTCTGATCGGCGGCATCGTGCGCGGTGTGCTGGGCGGGTTGTTCAAGGGGCGGTAACGGCCATCCGCCACCCGCCGTCACCCTGAATTCGTTTCAGGGTCCAACGCGCCCCAACCCCGGTTGGTAGTGTTGCGCGGTGGATGCTGAAACAAGTTCAGCATGACGGTTGATTTACTTGGGGCGGCTCGCCTCTTAGCGGCAGCGGACCTGCGCGTTGTTCTGCTCGACCGCACGGCCTGCCACTCCGCCGAGCACACCACCCAGAAGCGTACCGACCGTGCGCGAACGCCCGCCATCGATCACGTTACCGAGAATGCCGCCGCCGAGTGCGCCGATGATCAGACCCGTCGTACCGTCATTTCGGCGGCAATAATAGCGGCCGTCATTGCCGCGATAGACGCGGTCGTCGGCAGCAAGCACGCGCTCCTGGTAATTCGGCCCATCGCGGTAATAGCGCGCCGGATCATAATCGCCTTCGTCACGATCGGCGTAGCGCGGATCATTATAGCGCGGGTCGTTATTCCGGGGATCATTGTAACGCGGATCATTATTGCGTGGATCGCGGAAGTTCGGGCGGCTGTTACGCGCGGCCTGGTAGCGATCGAACTCGGTGCGGAAAATCTGCATCTCGTTCTGGAAACGCTGCTGCGCGGCCTGGAAACGCTGATCTTCCTGCGCGGTTTGCGCAAAAACGGGGGTGGCGATCGCAACCGATGCGGTGGCAATGGCAGCGGCGATACGGGTGAAACGGTTCATGGCTCTCTCCTGGATGCTGCGCACATAACAGCCGAGTGCACCTAAACGTTGCATGAACGAAATTATTTGGTCTTTCCGGTCGCAATCTGCGGAAAGGTGGACATTCGCCGAAACTTGCGCGTCCAAAGGGTGGTCGTGGTCTTATCGCTCATTTCACTGGAGTTGCGTCGGGCCCCGTCCAAGTCCAGGCGACGATCTTCCAGCCCGTGGCAAGCTTGCGCAGCGCAAAGGTCATCTGTGCGTCTTCACGCATCGCCACGCCCTTTTGCGTGAAGGTGTAAACCGACGGGGCGATCACATAGGCGCGATCTCCCTCAACCAGTTCGCGCGTTGGTGCGCCGAGTACGACCTTGGGATCGGTAATGCCCTTGGCGGCAGCATCCTTGGCGTAGTCGGCGGCCCAGCGCTGCACGACATCATGCCCGCCCCAGAAATAAGGCGCTACTTCGTCGGTGATATGCGCGTCCCCGGCATGGGTTGCGGCCGCGGCGGCAATATCGCCCTTGTTAAAGGCTTCAAGAAACTGGGTGATCGGCGCTTCGACCGCCGCATCCTTGGCCAGCGCCGGGGTGGTGCCCGCAAGGATCAGCGCACCGATGATAGCGAATGATTTGAACATGACGATTTTCTCCCCCGGTCGATACCTGGCCGATCACATATGGCTCAGCAGCGCCTTGATCGGAATGAACGCAAACGCGACTGAGCTGTCGGCGACGCCATAAGGCAGGAACAGCGTCTCGCCGTGGCGGATCGCGCCGCAGCTATAGACGACGTTGGGCACATAGCCCTCACGGTCCTGGTCCGCCGCCGCCAAAATGGGCTCATGCGTACGCCCGATGACTTTTGACGGATCGGTCTTGTCGAGCAGTACGGCGCCGATCGAATATTTGCGCATCGCGCCAACGCCGTGGGTCAGCAGCAGCCAGCCCTCGTCGAGCTCGATCGGCGGCCCGCAATTGCCGATCTGCACCAATTCCCACGGATAATGCGGCTCGAGCAGCCGCTCGCCCTCGTCCCAATGCGTCAGGCTGTCGGATCGCAGCAGGAACAGATTCTCGCCGTCCTGCCGGCCGATCATCATATACTGGCCGTCGATCTTGCGCGGAAACAGCGCCATGCCCTTGTTGCGCGCCGCGCTGCCGCTCATCGGCACCAGATCGAACGCCCGGAAATCGCGCGTCCGCATCAACTCAGACTGGATCATCGATCCGTTATACGCGGTGTAGGTGCCCAGCCATTCCAAGCTGCCATCCTCATGCGTGAACTGGACGAGCCGCAAATCCTCAAGTCCCTTGGACTGGGCCTGGGTGATCGGAAAAATGACGGTGCCGGACAGCGTAGAATCGCGGTGGCGGTGGACGGTGACGGGCCCTTCGGGCATCGCCAGTTCATCGCCATCGGTCGTGTCGGTCGCGGTGGCGAAGGGCGGTTCGGGCGCCAGCTTTAGCTCGTTTTTGTCGGTGATGATCCCCTCGCGAAAGGCGATCGACGAGATATGCCCTTCGCCCACAGCGCGCATCGACATCAGGATGCGCTGCGATCCTTCAGGCATCCCAGTCTGGTCGAAATGGGGCACGGCGCTGGGGTTCATCAGCGCGGCGGCGGCATAGCTGTATTCGTGGCAGAAATAAGCGCCGATCAGCTGGCGTTTTTCATCGCTGATCGCGCTGCCATCAATTCCGAGCCGGTCCTCAATTTCCTCGTAACGCGTCATGAAGACGCGCCGTGTCTGCCAGTGGCGAGCCTCGAAATCCTTGAGTACGACTTCCAGCTCGGCGCGGGTCTGGTCGCGGCTCATCGCCAGTACTTCACGTACCAGTCGCTCGGTCCGGCTCGGCGCGTTGCCGCTGGCCTGCCAGGCAAGGTGAAAAGGCCGTACAACGACACGCGACGGATCGGCGTGCAGCCGCAAACGATGGTTGAAGACTTCAAGCACTGGTCGGCACGTCCCCGATTCATTTACGCACGACCGGTACATATCCTGAGCGGCTACGCAGCGGCGTGTGTTGGTCCTGCCACGGTTCCGGCCAGTTTTGAAAGCGATGAAATCGCACAGGATGCCAATTGCAGTGCCAAAATCGATTCGGCACCCTGATTTCGGTTGATGCCGGTCGGGGTCAGCCCATCGAAACAGCCGCCATCGCGCACGGTCGCTAGTGGTAGATCTAGGTCGTTCACACCCAGAAACCAGCGATAGGCGCGCTCCGCCTCATCAATCCAGCGAGCATCCTTCGTCGCCTGATAGGCGACAGCGCATGCTTCCACGGTTGCCTGCGCTTCCAGCGGCTGCTGATCGAACGGCAGCGGAGCCGCATAGGGGCGGCCAAAGCTTTCCGTGCCGACCGCCCGGAACCGGCCTTCTGGCGATGTCTGGCGCGCCATGATCCAGTCGAGCGTCTTGACGCCGGTATCAATCAGGTCGGCTCGCCTCAGGATCAGGCCTGCCCGCATCATGGCTTCAGGCAGGCGGGCATTGTCATAAGCCAGAACGATCTCGAACCATTCCCAGTTTGGCCGCCGTGCATCGGCGAGCAGGGCGAGATGATCGGCGCTGAACCGTTCGATAATCGTTTGCGCCAAGCCGTGGCCGGGCAGGCAATCGAGCATCTCAGCAGCGCCGAGCATCGCAAACGCCTGCGCGCGGGGGCTGCCGAGTTCGAACGCCATCGATGCCGTCGTCTCGAACATCTGGAGTGCCCAGTCGCGGTGCTTTCGGGCCGTGGCGGTACGGGCGGTGGTGCCAAGCGCCCATAAGGCGCGGCCGTTCGAATCCTCCGACCCGAAATCCTCGCACCAGGTGCGATCGAAGTTCATGAAATTGCGGAAGCGCTGTGCCTCGGGGTTCCAGGCATATTGAATGAAAGACGCGTAGATCGTCGTCCATTTATCGCGCGTCGCTTCATCAAGTTCCGGCATCCGACCTACCAGCATCAGCGCGCGGGCATTGTCATCGATGCAATAACCGTGGCGGCGATCGGGGATCGAATAAATCGAATGCTGCAGAATCCCCGTCGAATCGCTCATCCGCTCAACGGCTGAAAAATCGGGTGCCAGCGGGGTCAGCGGTGTGTGCAGATGCACCATCCGCCGAGGTTGTGCTGCGATCATTGCGGCGATTTCACCCATCGCGGTTTCGGCCAATTTCGACCAGATCATCGTGCGGCCACGCGCATAGGCCCGCGCAGAAAGCCGCTCACGGTTGCCGTCATTGCCGAGCAGCGCGATGATCTCGCGTGCGAACGCCGCGCTATCGCCAAAATCGACCAGCGCGCCGTGACCATCGGCCAATATCTCGGTCGCATGGACATATGGGGTAGAGACCACTGCCTTGCCGACACCTACAGCGTAGGACAGCGTGCCCGAAGTGATCTGGGCCGGGTTGTGATAGGGCGTCACATACACGTCGGCCGCTTGAAGATAATCGATCAGGTCCTCGTGATCGACGAAAGCATCGACGAACTCGATATTGTCAACCACACCGCGCGTTACCGCGAGCGCCTTCAATCGATCACGATAGGCCTCGCCTTCATGCGCCACCAGATTGGGGTGGGTAGCGCCGAGGACGATGTAGAGCGCGTCGGGTTGCGCCGCAACGATGGCGGGCATCGCGTCAATCATTGTCTCAATGCCCTTGCTCGGGGCGAGCAAACCGAATGTCAGGACAGTTTTGCGTCCCTCCCAACCGAAACGGGGTTTGAAACTGTCGGGGTCGGCGAACGGACGATCAGGCACGCCGTGCGGAATCATCACCACTGCTTTGCCGCCAAACCCGTGCACGCGGTGCAATATCTCGCGACCGCGCTCTGCCATGACGATCACGCGGGAAGCCCGGCGCAACAATCGCTCCATTACGCGTCGCTCGTCAGCGCTGGGTTTTTCAAGAATGGTGTGCAGCGTGACGATGACCGGCAGCGAAATCCGGTCGAGCAGGCTCAGAATATGCTCCCCCGCCGCGCCGCCAAAAATGCCATATTCATGCTGCAGCCACAGTGCCTGGGCACCGCTTGCTTCAATGGCGCGTGCGGCCTCCAGATAGGCGGAAACGTCCTGCTGCGCGATGCTGCCTGTCACCTCGGCCGGATAATCATAGCGCCCGGGGTGATCATCCATCGCATAGACATCGACCTTCAGGTCGGGAAAGGCAGCGCTCAGGGCGCGAAATGTGTCGGTGGTATAGGTCGCAAGCCCGCATTGGCGCGGCAGAAAGTTTCCGATCAATACCAGATGGTTGATGTTAGAGATGGAAACGCCTTCCAATGCCTGCACCATGCGCGCGCCCTTTCACGAGCCAGCCGACGAGTCCCTCGCGTCGACAATCCTATCAGAAACGGCCTGATGACGATATGGTTGCAGAATTGGTGCGTTGCACCATCGACCGGCGATCGACGGCCCGCTTATCCGCGACCGCGATACCCCGGCACGTCCTGCGCTGGAATCCAGACATCGGCGGGCGGCGGACTCGATTGCCAGAACACGTCGATCGGAATGCCACCGCGCGGGTACCAATAGCCACCGATGCGAAGCCAAACCGGCTGCATTTCGGTTGCGAGCCGCTGACCGATGCCTACGGTGCAATCCTCATGGAAAGCCTGATGATTGCGGAACGCGCCGAGGAAGAGTTTGAGCGACTTGGATTCGACGATCGTCGCTGCGGGCACATAATCGATCACCAGATGCGCAAAATCGGGTTGCGCGGTTACCGGGCAAAGCGACGTGAATTCTGGCGACACGAAGCGCACCATATAGGGGCTGCCCGGGCGCGGATTGGGCACGTAATCAAGCGTGGCGGCTTCGGGCGATTGGGGCAGGGCGCTGGTCTGGCCAAGGAATTTGGGTGTCATTCGCTGGCATTTATCGTGGGGCACGCCGAAAGGAAATGATGACCACGCTGATTCCCATTCTCGGCGACCAGTTGTCGGTGGACCTGTCGAGCCTCGACGATGTCGACCCCGCCACCGCCCGTCTGCTGATGGTCGAGGTGATCGACGAAGCCACCTATGTCGCGCATCACAAGCGCAAGATTGCGTTCATCTTTTCGGCGATGCGCCACCACGCCGATGCGTTGCGCGCCATCGGGTGGCAGGTCGATTATGTGGCTCTCGACCATCCGGACAATAGCGGCAGCTTTACCGGGGAAGTGGCGCGTGCGATCGCCCGGCATGCGCCCGGGCAGATCGTGGTGACCGCAGCCGGCGAGTGGCGCGTAGCGGCGATGATCGACAGCTGGGAAACATTGTTCGGTATCCCCGTCGATGTGCGGACGGACACCCGCTTCATCGCCGCGCTCGACGAATTCGCGGCCTGGGCCAAGGGGCGCAAGCAATGGCGGATGGAGTATTTCTACCGGGACATGCGCCGAAAGACCGGGCTGCTGATGGACGGCGACAAACCCGTCGGCGACGAATGGAATTTCGACAGCGAAAACCGCAAAGCCGCGCCGCGTGACCCTGCGATGCCACGCCCGCTGTCGTTCGCGCCCGATGCGATCACTCGGGAGGTGCTGGCGCTGGTCGCCGATAGGTTTGCCGACCACCTCGGATCGCTCGACGGGTTCGATTTCGCGGTGACGCGCGCGGATGCGCTGGCGCAACAGGCGCATTTTCTGACCCATGCGCTGCCGCGCTTCGGCGATTATCAGGATGCCATGCTCAGCGGCGAGCCGTTCCTGTGGCATTCGCTGCTGTCGCCCTATCTCAACAGCGGACTGCTCGATCCGCTCGAACTGGCGCAAGCGGTTGAGGCGCGGTTTCATGACGGCGATGTGCCGATCAACGCGGCGGAGGGTTTCATCCGTCAGATCATCGGCTGGCGCGAATATGTCCGCGGCATTTATTGGTACGAAGGCCCCGAATACGCGACCCGCAACTTCCTGAACGCCACTCGTCCGCTGCCCGATTTCTACTGGACGGGCGACACCGACATGCACTGCCTGTCGCAGGCGATCGGCCAGACGCTTGATCTGGCGTACGCTCACCATATCCAGCGGCTGATGATCACCGGCAATTTCGCGATGCTGATCGGCGCCGATCCGGCCGAGGTGCATCGCTGGTATCTGGCGGTCTATGCCGATGCCTATGAATGGGTCGAGCTGCCCAACACGCTGGGGATGAGCCAGTTCGGCGATGGCGGGCTGCTTGCGTCAAAGCCCTATGCCGCGTCGGGCGCGTACATCAATCGCATGTCGGATTATTGCGGGCGCTGTCGCTATGACGTGAAGCAGCGCACCGGGCCCGATGCCTGCCCGTTCAACGCGCTCTATTGGGATTTCCTGGCGCGCAACACGGAAAAACTGGCGGGCAACCAGCGGCTTGCGATGCCGTACCGCAACTGGGCAAAGATGACGCCGGAAGTGCAGGCAGAATTGCGCGCATCGGCGGCAAGTTTTCTGGATCGTCTCGACGGGGCGCAAGTCGAGCGCTAGGGAACGC
>CAZWAL010000094.1:0-10033 GCA_964631905.1 uncultured Stakelama sp. | reverse complement strand
CAAAGATGATGTCGTGCGCCTCGACGATTTCGGCGAATTTGGCGTTCTCGCTCAGGAAGCCATAGCCGGGGTGGATCGCGTCGGCGCCCGAAATCTCGGCGGCCGAAATGATGTTCGGGATGTTGAGATAGCTCTCGGTCGCTGCTGGCGGCCCGATGCAGATCGCCTGATCCGCCAGCCGCACATGCATCGCGTCAGCATCTGCGGTCGAATGCACCGCGACCGTCTCGATCCCCATTTCGTGGCAGGCGCGGTGGATGCGGAGCGCAATCTCGCCGCGATTGGCGATCAACAGCTTCTTGATTTGGGCCATATTATTCGACGACGACCAATGGTTGGTCGAACTCGACCGGCTGGCCATTTTCGACCAGCATTGCCTTCACGGTGCCGCCCGATGTCGCGAGGATCGGGTTCATCACCTTCATCGCCTCGATGATGACGAGCGTGTCGCCCGCGGCGATCTTGTCGCCGACGCTGACGAAGGGCTTCGCGCCGGGTTCGGCGGAGAGATAGACCGTGCCGACCATCGGGGATTTGACCGCATTGGCGCTGCTTAGTGCAGGGGCTGCATCCACGGGGGCGGCAACAGGCGCGGCGGGCGCGGCGGCAGGGGCCGGGGCATAGGACGGGGCTGGAGCGGCGGCAGCGACAGTTACCGTCCGTGCGACACGCACCCGGCGGGGGCCATCCTCGACCTCGATCTCGGTCAGTTGCGTGTCATCAAGCAGTTCGGCCAACTGGCGCACCATCGCCACGTCGATCCGCATCGGTCCTTCGTCAGCCCCCGTATTTTCCGACATGCCTGTCCCTTTTTCCCTGTTTGACCGTATGCCCTGTCAGAACCGTGCCGCCGCTTCAAGCGCCAGCAGATACGAAGTCGCGCCAAAACCGGCAATCGTCCCGCGCGCCGCCTGCCCGACCAGGCTGGTGTGGCGAAACGCCTCGCGAGCATGCGGGTTTGACAGATGGACTTCAATGACCGGAGTCGTGACGGCCTTGATGGCGTCATGCAGCGCGATCGATGTATGGCCATAGCCCGCGGGGTTCAGGATCACCGCCTTCGCGCCGGTCGCCTGCGCTTCGTGCAGCCAGTCGATCAAATGCCCCTCATGGTTCGATTGGCGCATGTCGATCGTCAGATCGAGTGCGCGGGCGCGGTCCTCGAGCATCCCGGCAATGTCATCCAGCGTATCATGCCCATAGATTTCCGGCTCGCGCACGCCGAGCAGATTGAGGTTCGGGCCGTTCAGGACGAAAATCGTGTTAGTCAAAGCGATGGCTTTCGGTTGCGATCAGGCTTCGTACCCCATATCTGCCCCCCATGCACAACGACAACATGGTTTTGGTCCACATCAATGGCGAGCCGCGCCGCGTCGCCGCCGGGCTCAGCCTGGCCGCCCTCGCCGAACAGCTTGGCCTCGCGCCCGAAAAGGTTGCGGTCGAGCGCAATCTGGAGATCGTGCCCCGATCGACGCTCGCCAATGTATTTGTGGAGCAAGGTGACGCGCTGGAGATTGTCCATTTCGTCGGCGGTGGCGATCATCAGTCAGATCGCCCAGACGACAGCTGGACGGTCGCCGGGCGGACGTTCCGGTCGCGGCTGATCGTCGGCACGGGCAAATACAAGGATTTCGCGCAGAATGCCGCTGCGCTTGAGGCTTCGGGGGCGGAGATCGTCACCGTCGCGGTGCGGCGCGTCAACGTGTCCGATCCCAAGGCACCGATGCTCACCGATTTCATCGACCCGAAGAAATTCACCTATCTGCCCAATACGGCAGGGTGCTTCACCGGCGACGATGCCGTGCGCACGCTGCGGCTGGCGCGTGAGGCGGGCGGCTGGGATCTGGTAAAGCTCGAAGTGCTGGGAGAGGCGAAAACGCTGTACCCCGACATGGTTGAAACGCTGCGCGCGACGGAGATTCTGGCCAAGGAAGGCTTTCTGCCAATGGTCTATTGCGTCGATGATCCGATCGCCGCGAAACGGCTGGAGGATGCGGGCGCAGTGGCGATCATGCCGCTCGGCGCGCCGATCGGATCGGGGCTCGGCATCCAGAACCGCGTCACGATCCGGCTGATTGTCGAAGGGGCAAGCGTGCCGGTGCTGGTCGATGCGGGCGTCGGCACGGCTTCCGACGCGGCGGTGGCTATGGAGCTTGGCTGCGACGGTGTGCTGATGAACACCGCGATCGCCGAAGCGAAGGATCCGATCATGATGGCCGCCGCGATGAAGCACGCGGTCGAGGCGGGGCGACTCGCCTATCTCGCGGGCCGTATGGGGTTGCGGCGCTACGCCGATCCGTCGAGCCCGCTTGCAGGATTGATCTGAATCTGTAACCTTCGACGCGAAGGACACGAAAGACCTGCATGAACCGGATCACTGCCCTGCTTGCGATCATCGCCTTTGCCGTGATGGGCACGGTATCGGCGCGCGCAGAGCGCGCCCCGATGATGGGCATGGCACCGATGCCGGCCATGGCGATGGCGCATCATTCGTCGACAGTACCGCGTGATCAGCAGCCGCCCTGCGACCAGGGTCAAAACATGACATGCGCTGGGTGTTGCGCCGTGGTGCCCGTTGTTGCGCCCATCTTCCCCGTTCGAATGATCAGTATTGCCGGGTTCAAATCGGTCGATCTACTGGCGCAAACAGGGCTGGTCGTGCCACCGGCATTGCCCCCGCCCCGCGCCTGAGCCCATTTCCAAGCCAGAATTCAATCGCGGCTTAAGTCGCAATCCTATTTATCGGAGAATAAACATGTTTCGTTTTGTCAAAATCGCCGTTGTCGGCCTCGCTCTCACCGGCACCGCAGCCTATGCCGCCGCACCTACGGCATTCTCGGCAGCCTGCAGCGCAGCCTGCTCGGCTGCCTGTGCGGTGATCGGTGTCGATTGCGGTATGCCTAACTGCTGATTTGATCGGTCCGGAAGCGACCGGATCGGATGATCAAGGGTGCCGGGGTGGCGACGCCCCGGCATTTTTTGTGGAGGATGGCAATGCGGTTGACGGTGACGGGATTGGCAGCGCTGGCCGGGCTCGCTGCGTGCAGTCAGCCACTGCCCCCCAGCGACAAGCCAATGGATCAGCCCACACAGGCTTCCAAAGCTCCGATCAGCAGCGCTCCATCACCATTGGTTATCAAGGCCGCTGATGGTGTGGCGATCCACGGCGCGCTTTACGCGGCGCCAAATCCAAAGGCGATCATCCTGCTATTTCACCAGGCGGGATCGGGCAAGGGCGAATATGCGACCATCGCCCCCCGTCTGAACGCGCTCGGTTACACCGCATTGGCGATCGATCAGCGATCGGGCGGTGACCTGTTCGGCGCCAATGAAACGGCAAGCGCAGTGTCGGGTCAGCCGAGTTACCTGGATGCCAAGGCCGATCTGCAGGCTGCGCTCGATTGGGCAAAGCCACAAGGCAAGCCGATCATCCTGTGGGGAAGTAGCTATTCGTCGGCGCTGGTTTTTCTGGTCGCCGCCGAAAATCCAGGTGCGGTAACGGCCCTGCTGTCATTCTCCCCAGGAGAATATCTCGGGCAGCCCGATCTGGTCCGCCAGAGTGCCGCAAAACTGGCGGTGCCGGTGTTCGTGACATCTGCGAAAGACGCGGGAGAAATCGCGGCGGCCAAAGCCATCGTCGATGCCGTTCCGGGGACTGGAAAGGTTCAGGCGGTGCCTGCCATTGCCGGGGTGCACGGATCGTCCACGTTGATCGCCGCCCGCAACCCCGCCGGGGCCGAGGATAACTGGCGCGCGGTCGAAACTTTTCTTACGCGCATCGCGCCCTGAGCAGGCGACCCGAATATCAGCGCTTGCGTACGAACCAGATCGTCCGGCCACCACAGGCCGGGTCTTCGTGGCGGTAGTCGATTTCGACCAGTTCGGCGCGGACAAAAGCCTCGCGATATTCATGGGGGGCCAACGCTTCCTGATACAGTGCGTCGATGCCGCTATTCGCTGACGACGGATTTTTGGCCGGGCCGGTGTTGAACAATGCCCGTCCGGTCGGGGTAAGCCACGCGCCGATCCGCTCGATCATCGCGGCCTGTTCATCTCCGCGCAGATGATACAGGCTGTCCCAGGCCAATACGCCATCGTAAAATCCGTCCATTGCGACGCGGCGCATATCGGCGTTGATCCAGCGGTGGCGCGGAAACCGCGTGCGGCACAGCCCGACCATCTTGGGTGAGACATCGACACCCGAAATCATGAAGCCCTTGTCGATCAGGTGCCGCGACACCGGTTCGCCAGCGCCGCAGCCCAGATCGAGGATGCGCCCGCCCTTGGGCAGGGGCTGAATGAAGCGATCGAGCCAGGCGCGTTCGGTGAATGATTTGCGGCGATCGCTGTCGAACTTGCTGCTATTGCGTTCGTAGAATGCGGCAATCAAATCAGACAAACTTTGTTCCTTGTTATCATGACGTTGGCTTCATTCCACTACGCGGCAACGGAACCCAAATGACTGTCGGTCGTTCGATATTCAAGCGTCCCGAACCCGGATAGTCCGGACGACCGGCGCGTGAAGGAGCATGTGTCATGGGTGAACTCACCGACAAGATCAAAGGCAATGTCAACGAAGCGATCGGCAAGATCAAGCAGAACAGCAATGATCCCGACACGCAGGCCGATGGCAAGACGCAGGAACTGAAGGGCAAGGCCCAGCAGACCGCCGGTAAGATCAAGGGCGCGCTTGGCGACGATATCTGATCTGACGCTGTCCTGCGATTGATGAAATGACGACGATCGGCCGTCCCGAATATTCGGGGCGGCCGACTTGCTAGGTATGAACCTTTTCGGCGTGCTGATTTATCGCGAATCGCGTTGATGACGAGCGATCGCTGGTGTGCTCGCGACTCATAAACGCAGAAACTTCGTGGCTATCGTGGCGGGACGAGCGCCAAGGTACGACGATCATTCGGATATCGATTTCAAATATCGACTGAAATTTCGCGCTTGCCCAAATTAGGTATTTGGGGACTTGCTAGCCCTGAAAACTTGCCGCTCTCGTCGCTGCTCACGGTCTGGGGGGGCAAGTGCAGTGAGTGATATCGTTGACGATGATTCGATGTCATTCGTGCCCGTTCTTCCCTTTGCGCCCGAGCAATTTCAGGAAATCAGACATTGCGCCCTGGGTGTAAAGCTTCGTGCTGCGCGGCTCGCGGCGAATTTGTCGATCGAGGCTGTTTCCGAACGCACCCGCATTCGCGCCGTCTATTTGTCGGCCCTTGAAGAAGGGCGGCTCGACCAGTTTACCGCACCATTATATGCGGTCGGTTTTGCCAGCAGCTATGCGCGTGCGATTGGGCTGGATGCAGAATGGGCGGCGCAGGCGATGCGCCAGTTCATTGCTGAAACCCCCAACAGCTGGCGCCGATCGGGCTGGGTACACTAAAAATCGTCGCGGACCGTATGTCGCCGGCGTGTTTCAGCGTTGCCTGATCGCACTGATCGTCGTGCCATTGGTGATCACTTCGATATCGGTTTTCACATGCAGCAGCTTGACGCCGGGTTGCGCGAGCGCGCGATCGAGCGCGGGGGCAAACGCCGCGGTTGTCTCCACCGTTTCTGACCACGCTCCATAGGCCTTGGCCAGCAGCGCGAAATCTGGGTTGTGGAGCTCAGTACCGCTCAGACGAGCCGGATATTCACGCTCCTGATGCATGCGGATCGTACCGTAGCCGCCATTATCGACAATAATGACGAGCATGTTCGCGCCGTGCTGGATCGCAGTCGCCAGCTCCTGCCCGTTCATCAGGAAATCGCCGTCGCCCGCCACTGCGACAACAGTCTTGTCCGGGCAGCGCAGCGCGCCCGCGACGGCAGCGGGGACGCCATACCCCATTGCGCCCGCGGTCGGGGCGAGCTGCGTGCCGGGGCTGCCATAATGCCAGTAACGGTGCCACCAGCCCGAAAAATTGCCCGCCCCGTTGCAGATGATCGTCTGTTCGGGATGAAGCCGCTCGCGCATCGCCGCGACGCAGGGACCGAGATCGAGAGCAACATTGTCGCGCGGTTTGGGGGTCGACCAGTCGAGCCATTGCTCGTGCGCTTCGGCGCCATCGGATCTCGGCCATGCCGGCGCTTCCGCCCGGGCAAGCATATCGGCGAAATTGAACACCGGCGCGACAATTGCGGTGTCTGCGCGGTAAACGCGGTTCAGCTCAGCCGGATCGGGATGGACATGGATCAGCTTCTGGCCGGGATGATCGGGCGTGATCAGTGTATAGCCGTCGGTCGTCGCCTCTCCCAGCCGCGCGCCAATCACAAGCAGCAGATCGGCTGCCTTGATCCGCTCGACGAGCTTGGGGTTCGGTCCATAGCCAAGGTTGCCCGCCCACACGGGCGATGCGTTGGAAATAGCATCCTGGCGCCGAAAGGCACCCGCGACGGGAATACCCCAGTTCTGCGTGAAATGATCGAACGCCCCCGCGGTCCGCTTGTCCCAACCCGCGCCGCCGACGATCGCTACCAGGCTTTTGGCAGCGGCAAGTTGATCGAGCAGATCGCTGTAATCATAGGGATCGAGCGCGGATGGATGCCGGGTGACGGTGGGACGATCCACCGCTTCCACCACGTCGCATAGCATATCCTCGGGCAGTGCGATCACCACCGGCCCCGGCCGCCCGCTTATGGCGACATTAAAGGCGCGGGCGATATATTCCGGGATGCGGCGCGCGTCCTCGATTCGGGTCGCCCATTTGCACAAGGGCGCGAACATCGCTGGGAAATCGACCTCCTGAAACCCCTCACGGTCGCGCATCCTGCGATCGACGTCGCCAATGAACAGGATCATCGGCTGTGAATCCTGCATCGCGACGTGGACGCCGATGCTGGCATTGGTCGCGCCTGGCCCGCGGGTGACGAAGCAGATGCCGGGGCGCTGGGTCAGCGAACCATCGGCACAGGCCATGAACGCCGCGCCACCTTCCTGTCGACACGTCACCACATCGATCTCGGGCGTATCGTGCAGCGCGTCGAGTACCGCGAGGAAACTCTCGCCCGGCACCTGGAAAATGCGGTCGCAGCCCTGCGCGATCAGGTTGTCGACAAGAATGCGGCCGCCGGTCCGCCGCCCGCCATGCCCCCCGTTTTGCCCCCGGCTATGAACTGTCATCAGGCTCTCCTTGGCACCCCCATAGCCAAGGACTAGGCTCGCGCAAAACACAGGAGAGATCATGCCCGACTTTACCGTAATGGCCAGCGGCCTGCGCTTCCCCGAAGGCCCGGTGGCGATGCCCGATGGCAGCGTGATCCTGGTCGAAATCGAAGCGGGGCGGATCACGCGGGTGCGGCCCGATGGCAGCAAGGAAACCATAGCGACCCCCGGCGGCGGGCCGAACGGTCTGGCGCTGGGGCCGGATGACAAGCTCTACTGCTGCAACAACGGCGGCTTCAACTATGTCGAAGCGGGTGGCCTGCTGATCCCGCACGGTCAGGCCGATGACTATTCGGGTGGGCGGATCGAACGGATCGATATCGCAACAGGCGCAGTGGAGGTGCTCTACAAGGACGGCGATTTCGGCTGCGTGCTCCGCGGGCCGAACGACATTGTTTTCGATGCGCATGGCGGCTTCTGGTTCACCGATCACGGGAAGACGCGCACGCGTGAACGCGACGTCACGGGCATCTTCTACGCCAAGGCCGATGGATCGTATCTGGAGGAGGTGGTCTTCCCCAGCGAGAACCCCAACGGCATCGGCCTCTCGCCCGATGGCAACACCCTTTATGCGGCGGAGACTTATACCTGCCGCCTGATGGCGTTCCGTGTCACCGCGCCGGGTAAGGTCGATCAAGCGGGCGGGCTCGGCGGGGCTGGCCTGCCGCTCTATCGACCTGCGGGCTATAAATTCTTTGATTCGCTCGGGGTCGAGGAGTGCGGCAATATCTGCGTCGCGACGATCGGCGAGAGTGGCATCTCGGTCATCTCACCGGCGGGCGAACTGGTCGAGTTCGTGGCCTTACCCGATCCGTTCACGACGAACATCTGCTGGGGCGGGGCGGATATGAGGACCGCGTACATCACCTTGTCCGGAACGGGTCAGTTGATCGCGATGCCCTGGAAGCGACCGGGGTTAGCACTCGTCTATTGAACCACGCCAGCATCAATGGCTCAACAACATGGGATAGCTGGCGACGTCGAGGAATTGCTGCGTCACCCCGCCAAAGACGTTCTCGCGAAGGCGGCTATGGCTGTACGCGCCCATTACGACCCAGTCCGCTTCGAGCGCGGCGGCGGCCGCCGCCAGGGCGCTGCCGACCGTTTGCGCATCGCGGGGCCGCTCGATCACGTCGGCATGGATGCCGTGGCGCGACAAATAACAGGCGGCATCGGTTGACGGAAAGAAGGTGGGATCGTCGACCACGGTCACCAACTTGACCACCTTGGCATGTGCCAATAGCGGAATGGCAGCGCGAAGCGCGTCGGCAGATTCGCGCCCGCCCGACCATGCAATCATCGCAGTGCCGCGAATAAACAGCGGCTTGGTACCCGCCGGCACGGCAAGGACGGGGCGGTGTGCCGTTAGCACGACGTCGCCGACCAGCCTTGCCGCAAAGGGGTCGGCCTCGCCTTCAATCTGGTTGGCCGACAGGATGATGAGATCGGAGAGTAGGGCGGCTTCGGCTAATCCGTCGGCGGCAAAACGCGTACTTGTCTGCATGTCCCAGGCCACATTTTCCGCGCCAAGCTTGGTTGTGAGCGAGGCAATCAGCGCGGTTTCCTTGCGATCGGCATCGGCAAGAGCGTCGGACAGGAGGTAAACCCCGCCAAACGGATCCATTGCCATATACTGCTGGACGGGTGTGTTGACATGCAGCGTAATGTGGCCGTCGGTCAGACGGGCAATGTCGAGCGCGATCTGAACCCGAGTTTCATTGGCAGGGCCGCCATCGGCATACACAAGAATCGATCGCATCGGAGTACCTTTCGAGATTGACTGTCGTCGCCAACGCTCGCCGGTTGAGTCGGCTGCGGTTCAAAAGGGTTAGGGCGTTGGTCGATCACGCGCTTTGACGGCGATCAATGTGGTAGCGGCGGTCGTTATCAAGGTTGAGTGCACATTATCGATAGGGGATGCCATGTCGCGTCATACTGAACGCCATCTCGTATCGCGGATCGGCTGGCTGCGCGCGGCGGTGCTTGGCGCGAATGACGGGATCGTCTCAACCGCAAGCCTGATCATCGGCGTGGCGGCTGCCGCTCAAAGTCCGGCGGCGATCCTGCTCACAGGCGTGGCGGCGCTGGTCGCTGGTGCCATGTCGATGGCGGCGGGGGAGTATGTGTCGGTCAGCTCGCAGGCCGATACCGAAAAGGCAGATCGCGCAAAGGAATCCCGCGAGCTGGCGGACGACCCCGAGTCCGAGCTTGAAGAATTGACACGGATTTACATGGCGCGCGGGCTAGAGCGCAAATTGGCATCGGAGGTGGCATCGCAATTTACCGCCCGCGATCCGTTGAAAGCGCATCTCCGCGACGAACTCGGCCTAAGCGCACAATTGGAGGCAAGGCCGATACAGGCGGCATTGGCGTCTGCCGCCAGCTTCATGGTGGGCGCGGCCTTTCCCTTGTTGCTTGTTTTGGTGTTGCCCCAGCCAACCCTTGCGTGGGGCGTGGCGATCGGCTCAATCCTGTTTCTGGCGGTTCTAGGCGTGGTCGGCGCGCAGGCGGGCGGGGCACCGGTGCTCCGCGCCACCATAAGGGTGACATTCTGGGGGGCATTGGCGATGGCGATCACGGCCGCGGTCGGATTGTTGTTCGGCGCAGTCGGCTAGGCGTTGACCCGTGCTTGCCGGGGGGACTAAGCGGCGTGCGATCCCACCCCATGACGGAGCCGCGCGATGAACAAGCTCTACCCCAATGCCGCCGCCGCGCTGGAAGGCGTGCTGTTCGACGGGATGACGATTTGCGCGGGCGGTTTTGGCTTGTGCGGCATTCCCGAACGACTGATCGATGCGATTCGCGATGCTGGCACCAAGGATCTGACGATCGCCAGCAACAATGCCGGGATCGACGGGGAAGGGCTCGGCAAGCTGC
>CAZWAL010000093.1:0-10061 GCA_964631905.1 uncultured Stakelama sp. | reverse complement strand
GGGAAGCTGCCACACGAAAAACATTGTTCGCCGCTATCCGCGTCGGCTATGAGCCTTACCATGCGTAAAACCCTGTCCCCCTTCGCCACGCTCGCCCTGATCATTGCGGGTTCCTTGACTATTGCCGGTTGTGCCGGTGGCAAGAGTAAGGGAGATCTGCCGTATATCGCGCGCGACGTCGGCACGCTCTATTCAACAGCGAAAAAGCGGCTCGATCAGAATCGCTATCAGGAAGCAGCGGCGCTGTTCGACGAGGTTGAGCGCCAGCACCCTTATTCGATCTGGGCACGCCGCGCGCAGTTGATGGGGGCGTTCGCTTATTATCTGAACGCCGATTATGCGAAATCGATCGAGGGCGCCCGGCGTTTCCTATCGGTCCATCCGGGCAATCGTGATGCACCCTATGCCTATTATCTGATCGCGCTTGGCTATTACGAGCAGATTTCGGACGTGACGCGTGATCAGCGGATCACCCAGCAGGCGCTCGATGCGCTCGGCGAATTGCAGCGCCGCTATCCGCAAACGAAATTTGCCGCTGACGCGCGGCTGAAGACCGATCTGGTGCGCGATCACCTGGCCGGCAAGGAAATGCAGGTTGGTCGCTTTTATGAAGGCCGCGGCGACTGGCTCGCAGCGTCGATGCGCTTCCGCCACGTCATCGAGGATTATCAGACGACGACGCACGTGCCCGAGGCGCTAATGCGGCTGACAGAGACCTATCTCGCGCTCGGCGTGCCCGAAGAAGCGAAGAAGACAGCCGCGGTCCTTGGCGCCAATTATCCCGGTACCGACTGGTATGAGCGCGCCTACAAGCTGATGGGCGAGTACAAGCCCCGCCCGGTCGAGAAGGCCGGCCTTTAATCCGGTCGCGCGCGATGCGACCGCTACACCCATGCTGAACGCCCTCTCGATCCGCGACGTCGTGCTGATCGAGGCGCTCGACCTCGATTTCGGGCAGGGACTGGGTGTGCTGACGGGGGAAACCGGCGCGGGCAAATCGATTCTGCTCGATGCGCTGGGGCTTGCGCTCGGTGCGCGCGGCGAAACGTCGCTGGTGCGGCAGGGAACCGCGCAGGCCGTAGTGACGGCCAGTTTTGATTCACCCGCGATCGGCACGGCCGTGGCAGCGTTGCTTGAGCTCAACGGCATCGATTTCGATCCCGGCGAACCGCTGTTGATCCGGCGTATCGTTAAGGCCGATGGCGGCAGCCGTGCGTTCATCAACGATTCCCCGGCGTCAGCGTCGCTGCTGCGCGATCTCGCGGGGCATTTGGTCGAGATCCACGGTCAGCATGATGATCGCGGGCTGCTCAACCCGCGCGGCCACCGGGCGCTGCTCGATGCGTTCGGGCGGATCGATACCGCGCCGGTCGCCCATGCACACCGGACGATGCACGCCGCCCAGACCGCGCTTGATGAAGCCCGCGCCGAACTCGACGCCGCTGCCCGCGACCGCGAATGGCTCGATCATGCGGTCGCGGAACTTACCGCGCTCGCCGCCGAACCGGGCGAGGAAGAAATTCTCGCCACCCGTCGCCAGGGGATGCAGCGCGGTGAGAAGATCGCTGGCGACCTGCAGGCGATTGCCGATCTGCTCGACGGATCGGAGGGCGGGCTTGCCCGGTTGCGTCAAGCCGCGCGGGTACTCGATCGGATTGCGGGCGATCACGAAGCGCTGGGCGAGGCGCTGGCGGCCATCGACCGCGCGATCAGCGACGGGGCACTCGCGCAGGAAAAGGTCGACGCGGCGGCCTTTGCGCTGGCGTTCGACCCTGCCCAGCTGGAGGCAGATGAAACCCGGCTGTTCGAACTGCGCGCAGTGGCACGCAAGCACAGGGTGCAGCCGGATGATCTAGCAACACTCACCCAGGAGCTGACCGAAAAGCTCGAGCGGATTGAGAGCGGAGGTGCTGGTATTGCTGCGCTCGAACGCGCGCTGGCGACGGCGCGGCAGGATTATGACCGCGAAGCCGATCTGCTGACCAAGGCGAGGACAGCTGCCGCCGCCCGGCTCGACGCGGCAGTAAAGGGCGAGCTCGCGCCACTGAAGCTCGATGCTGCCCGTTTCCGCACCGTCGTCGCGCCGCTTGGCGAGGACAATTGGGGGGCGGCCGGCAAGGACCGGGTCGAATTCGAAATCTCCACCAACCCCGGTGCGCCCTTCGCCCCGCTGGTCAAGATTGCCTCGGGCGGAGAACTCTCGCGCTTCATCCTCGCGCTCAAGGTCAGCCTTGCCGAACAGGGCGGGGCGGCCACGATGATTTTCGACGAGATCGATCGCGGCGTCGGCGGCGCGGTCGCCAGCGCCATCGGCGAGCGGCTCGCGCGACTGGCGGAGCGCACGCAGTTGCTCGTCGTCACCCATAGTCCGCAGGTCGCCGCACGCGGGCAGCATCATCTGCTGATCGCCAAGAGCCATGACGGCACCGTCACCCGCACCGGCGTCCGCGCACTCGATGAAGCCGAACGTCGGGAGGAAATCGCCCGGATGCTGTCGGGGGCGATGGTGACTGACGAAGCGCGTGCACAAGCGGCACGGTTGCTGGAGGCAGCGTAAAGCGCGACAACCGACGGGGGAAGGCAATGACGACTGAACCCACTGCCAGAACCGGATTGCGCTGGCCCCGCTGGCTGGCCCTGCCTTTCCTGATCAATGCCGCGCTCTCGATCCCGGGTTCGCTGGCCTATATCATTGCCGCCGCCATGGCGTTCGATGCGCCGGGATCGACCAATGATCCAACGGCCTGGCTGGGCGCGCTGCTAATGCTGTCGACGCCATTGGTGGTCATCACTGATGCAGCGATGGCCTATCGCGCCTTTCACAATAATGACGCGCGCTGGCTGGCGGGTGCCATCGGTCTGTTTATCGCCTGGTGCCTGTTGCTCTATCTGCTCGTCGGTTTCCCGCCCTATATGGCGTTTCCGGGGCCAATGATCGTGCTGGCCTATTTCGATGGTTGATGATTTTGGCCGCGAATCGTCTGACCAAAAGCAAGCAGATTGCCGTCCGGCGCCAGGATCAACAGTTCGCGCTGGCCATAAGGCTGGTCAATTGGTCCGAAGGCATCGCCCTGCGGCAACCGATCGAGCCTCGGCCTTAACTCCTCATACAGCGCATCGACATCGCGAACATCGATGTAATAGGCAAAGCGGCGGTTGCCAGGCGGGGCTCCCTGATCTCCCTCAGACTGCATCAGGCGCATGCCGCACCCCTCGCGCTCGACATAGGCATAGCCCGGCTGGCGGTACGGCACCGCAAAACCAAGAAGGTCGCAGAAGAACTCAAGCGCTGCCGCGAGGTCGGGCACATGCATGAATGGTGTGATCTGGATGAAGTTGGGCATCGTCCCCTCCTTGAACCGACTCTCGCGCAACGGTAGCGCATCATCATGACGCCGTCGCTCCCCTCCACCGACCCCGAAGCCGCCGCCGAACTCGAGCGCCTGGCCGCCGAGATCGCGCATCACAATGCGCGCTATCACACCGATGATGCGCCTGAGATCAGCGATGCCGACTATGATGCGCTCGTCCGCCGCAACAACGCGATCGAGGCCGCCTTCCCGCACCTTGTCCGCACCGATTCGCCCAGCCTGAAGGTAGGGGCCGCCCCCGCCGGGCATCTCGCCAAGGTGGCCCATGCCAAGGCGATGATGAGCCTCGACAATGGCTTTTCGGACGACGACATCGCCGATTTCGAGGCGCGCGTCCGGCGTTTCCTGTCACTTGGCTCGGATGAACCTGTCGCGCTGACGGCGGAGCCAAAGATCGACGGCCTGTCCTGCTCGCTGCGTTATGAACGTGGCAAGCTGGTGCAGGCGCTGACACGCGGCGACGGCGCAATCGGTGAAGATGTGACCGCCAATGTCCGGACCATCGCCGATATTCCGGATATGCTTACGGGCAGCCCACCCGAAATATTCGAGGTGCGCGGCGAGGTGTATATGGCGAAAGCGGATTTCGCCGCGCTCAACGCGCGCCTGCTCGCCGAGGCCGCTGATCCGGAAAAGGCACGCCAGTTCGCCAATCCCCGCAACGCCGCCGCCGGATCGCTGCGCCAGAAGGACGCGGGCATCACCGCGACGCGGCCGCTGCGGTTCCTGGCGCATGGCTGGGGCGAGGCGAGCGCAATCCCGGCCGACACACAGCTGGGGGTGATGCACGCGATCGCCGGCTGGGGTCTGCCGGTCAGCGAGATGCTGGTCCGTGTTGAAAATGTGGCGGCCGCGCTTGACCATTACCGCATGATCGAAGCGGCGCGGGCCGCGCTCCCCTTCGATATCGACGGGGTGGTCTACAAAGTCGATCGGCTCGACTGGCAGGAGCGTCTTGGCGCGGTATCGCGCGCACCGCGCTGGGCGATTGCGCACAAATTCCCCGCCGAAAGGGCGCAGACGACACTCCGCGCGATCGACATTCAGGTCGGTCGCACCGGCAAGCTGACGCCCGTCGCGCGGCTGGAACCTGTCACCGTGGGCGGCGTCGTCGTCACTAATGCGACGCTCCACAATGCCGATGAAATTGCGCGGTTGAACGTTTGGCCGGGCGATTCAGTCATCATCCAGCGCGCGGGCGATGTGATTCCGCAAATCGTCGACAATTTGTCCCGCAATGAGACACGGGGCACCTGGCCCTACCCGGATTACTGCGCCGAATGCGGATCGATTGCGGTGCGCGAGGAGGGTGAGGTCGATATCCGCTGCACGGGGGGGCTGATCTGCCCGGCCCAGCGTGTCGAGCGGCTCCGCCACTTCGCCAGCCGGGCCGCGCTCGACATTGACGGGCTTGGAGCGACCCAGATCGAAGAATTTGTCCACGACGGCCTGATCCACGCGCCCGCCGACATCTTCACGCTTACCGAAGCGCAATTGCTCGAACGCAAGAAGGACGGCCGCGTCTGGGCGGCCAAGCTGATCGCCGCAATCGATGCCAAGCGCACGCCCCCTCTCGACCGGTTTCTGTTCGCACTCGGCATCCGTCATGTCGGTGCCACGACGTCGCGCGATCTGGCGCGGCGCTGGACCAGCTGGGCGGGCTTTGCCGCGATGGTCGATGCAATGGCCACAGCCCGCGCTGAGCTTACCCCGGCGCTGGGTGAAACCGACGACAAGTTCCTCGCCCGTGTCGGCAAGGCGCTCGCCGCGATCGCAGAGACGCCACAGGTTGGACCCGAAGTCACGCTAGCGCTCACCGATTTTTTCGCCGAACCGCACAATCAGCAGGTGATCGCCGATCTGCTCGCGCAAGTTCGTCCAGTCGATGTCGTGCTGGTCGCGCGCGAGTCCCCGGTCACCGGCAAGACCCTGGTGTTCACCGGCAATCTGGAATCGATCAGCCGCGATGAAGCCAAGGCACAGGCCGAGGCGCTGGGAGCGCGCGTTGCCGGTTCCGTATCGAGCAAGACCGATCTGGTCATCGCCGGGCAGGGGGCTGGATCGAAGCTGAAAAAGGCGGCCGAACTGGGGATCGAGGTGATCGACGAGGCGGCGTGGCTGCGCATTGCGCGTGATTCCTAACAGCATTTCAGGTGGTGCTTTTTTGCAACGCACCATGACACAAACGGCGCCGATTGGGGGCGACGGGGCGTTGCCCACAGGACTGTCACGCAAGAGAAATATTTCCGAGGCATGGGCGGCTGGAGTGGTGAAGACACCATCGCACGCGACTCAATCGCCTCAAGGGGAAAACCATGCGTTACCAACTATTTCTTGGTGCGGCAGCTACCGCGCTCGTGATTCCTGCCGCCGCCAGCGCGCAGTCAACCGGTTCGGTCGAATTCGACCAGGGTGATATTGTCGTCCAGGCACGCACCGAAAAGGGCATTGCTGGCGTTGAAACGCCAGACACGTCGAAGGCAAAGGGCGTTCTGAACCAAGAGTTCATCAGCCGGCAGACCCCAGGTCAGTCGATTCTGAGCACGATCAACTCGCTGCCCGGTGTCAGCTTTCAGAACAACGATCCGTACGGCTCGGCCGGCGGCACGCTGAACATCCGCGGTTTCGACTCGAGCCGTATTTCGCTCACGTTTGACGGCATCCCGCTGAACGACACCGGCAACTATGCGATCTTCTCGAACCAGCAGCTGGATCCTGAACTGATCCAGAATGTGAACGTCAACTATGGCTCGACCGACGTCGACAGCCCTTCGGCTGCTGCATCGGGCTCGACCGTCAACTATCGTACCGCAAATCCCACCGAGAAGGCGGGCGTACGCTTCCTGTCGTCGGTTGGTGATTTCAACTATTACCGCTTCTTCGGTCAGATCAACACCGGTGCCTTCACCTCGTTCGGCACGCGCCTTTACCTGGCTGCCAGCCGGACGGAGAACGACTGGTTCCTGAACGATTTCGGTAAGATCCGGAAGCAGCAGTATAACTTTAAGGTGTACCAGCCGATCGGCAGCAACGGCGATTTCATCTCGATTGCCGGTAACTATAACAAGAACCGTAACAACTTCGGCGGTTCCGCGCCGCTGCGTGAGGACACCAACGTGTTCTCGCAGTCGACGACTGCCCCGAACTCGACGCTGAATCCCGGTCTTGTTACCGGCGCCGTGCGCACCGCCGGCACCGGCAACAACAACCGCTTCCCGGCGAACTTCGGCGAACTGCCTTATGCGGTCCCACGCTGCACGACCACGGTGGCACGTCCTGGCCTCGCCGATGCAGCCAACACCTGCGGCACCACGTTTGACGAGCGTTTCAACCCGTCGAACACTGGCAACATCCGCATCAACTCGCGCTTCACACTGGCGCCCGGCCTCGTCCTAACGGTCGACCCAAGCTATCAGTATGTGAAGGCCAATGGCGGCGGCACCCAAACCGTCACTGAAGGCACCGGCACACTGGCTGGCGCTCGGCCGGTCGGTACGGTCACGACAGGCTATGTCGGCACCATTGCCACCGCGCTGAACACTGGCAACGGCCAGGGCAATGGCACGAACTTCGTCGGTCGCGATCTGAACGGCGACGGCGATCTGCTCGACACCGTCACGTTGCTCCGTCCGAGCCAGACCCAAACCCGCCGTTACGGCGTGCTGGCATCGCTGCGCTGGGATGTTGCCGAAGATCACACGTTGCGCGTGAGCTACTCGTTCGATCGCGGTCGTCACCGTCAAACGGGTGAAGCAGGCTTCATCAACGCCGTCGGCGCGCCGTTCGATGTGTTCCCGGTCAACAATCCAGTGCTCACTTCGGCGGGTGCACCGCTTCAGGGTCGCGACCGCCTGTCGTTTGCGACGCTGCATCAGGTGTCTGGCGAGTATCGCGGTCAGTATTTCGACGATGCGCTGACGGTTACATTGGGTGTTCGCGCTCCCTTCTTCCGTCGTGATCTCGATCAACGTTGCTTCACCACCAACGCCGGTGGCAGCGTGTCGTGCACGACCCAGACGGCAAACTTCGCCGCGGCAAACCCCTATGTGTTCAACGCGACGACCAACGTCGTGACCGGCTTTGCGGCACCGCAGCAACGCACCTTCAACTACAGCCGCGTGCTGCCGAACGTTGGCGTGGTGTTTAAGCCTGCCGACGGCTGGTCGGTGTTCGCCAACTATTCGAAGGGGTTGCAGGTTCCGGGCACGGACAATCTGTATAACAGCTTCTACTTCCCGCAGAACTCGCCATCAGGCCAGCCTGATCCGGAAACGACCGACAATTTCGATCTGGGTGTCCGCTACTCGTCGAGCCAGCTGCAGGTCCAGTTCGGCCCGTACTTCTCACGCTTCACCAATCGAATTGCCAACGCGTTCGATCCAGACACGCAGCAGTCGATTTTCCGTAACCTCGGCACCGTTGACAAGTACGGATTCGACGGCAGCATTACCTATCGTCCGATCCCCGAACTGACGCTTTACGTATTCGGTTCGTATCTGAACTCCGACATCAAGACCAACGTTCAGATTGGCCGGTGCCCGACGACGCTTACGACCGCCAACACGACAAACAATTGCACGGTTGCTGGTGCACCGATCTTCGCCCTGACCGCCGGTCAGCGTGAATCGGCCGCCCCTGTCTACACTGTCGGTGGTCGTATCCAGGGTCAGCTTGGGCCGCTCGAACTGGGTATCCAGGCAAAGCGCACCGGTCCGCGCTTCCTGAACGATCAGAATCTGCCCGCGCTGCAGTGTACAGCAACGCTGGTCAACCAGATCTGCCCGACTGTTGCCAACACCCCGGCGACCTTCACCGGCACCCGCGGCTTTGAAGTGCAGGCATATGGTGCAAGCACGCCAGGCTACACCCTGATCGACTTTGATGCCCGTCTGCCAATGGGTTGGGCCGGGCTGAACAACAGCACGTACCTGCAGTTCAACGTGCAGAACATTGCCAACCAGTATTTCACTGGCGGCTTCAACGGTGGTGCAACAACCCAGTTCTCGGTTCCCTTCGCCCAGATCGGCACGCCGCGCACGTTCATCATGACGTTGAACGTCGGCTTCTGATCCGAACACTTACGACAAACATCCCGCCGTCCCCGAAAGGGGGCGGCGGTTTGTTTTTCGGGATCGTCGGACAAGAAAAGGGCCGCACCGGTATCCGGTACGGCCTTTTTCTTTTGCTTTTTTGGGAGTGATCAGGCCGGTTCAACCGCCTTGGCGTAGATGCTGTTGATTGGCCGGGCCATCACGCGGGCGACCATCGGCTCGAAAAACTCCAGTGGTGCGCTATCGTAATTCGGATCGAACGCTGCCTGATCATATTTTTCGCAGAATTCCGCACATGCCTCGAAATGGGGGTGCCCGCGGAAGTTTTCGCGCAGGTCGCGGTCCATGCCGAGGTAGTGGAAATAATAATAGCCCTGGAACACGCCGTGATTATTGGCGATCCAGTGCAACTCCTCCGACACGAAGGGGCGCAGCATCGCCGCGGCAATTTCGGGATGATTGAAGCTGCCCAGCGTGTCCCCGATATCGTGCAGCAGCGCGGTAACCACATAGGCTTCGTCGCGCCCGTCGCGGTGCGCTCGGGTGGCGGTTTGCAGCGAATGCTCGAGCCGGTCGACGGGAAAGCCGCCATAATCACCGTCAAGCAGCTTCAAATGCGTCAGCACCCGTGCGGGCAGTCCATGCGAAAATTCGCGAAAATGGGTCGCGATCGTCAGCCAGTCTTCCTGCGTTCCCTCCGTCATCGCAGTGAACTGCGCACGATCTTCCCTATGAGTGCCGGGCATATCGTTTCCGTCGGCCATCGTCTCTCTCCTCTTATCGACCGAACATACGCCCCTTCCCGGCGGTTTGTCAGCAGCTATAAGGCGGGGATGACAATGATGCCGCCGCGCCCGAGTAACCGATGAGCGAGCTTGCCCAGCCCGGCGCATCGCTTGAGCCCATCACCGGCCCAAAGCCCGGCATTTTTGCGCGACCCTTTTTCGAAGAAAAGAACCGCGCCTTCTGGATGCTCCAGGCGGCAGGCTGGTCCGGCTATCTCGTGCTGCGCAGCGTCTCCAGCATCAACAACGGCCTGTCGATCGCCGCGCTGATCGCGATCGTGATCGAATCGATCATCGGTTATTGCATCACGCTGCTGCTTTCGACGCTCTATGGCTATTACCGCACCCTGCCGCGGATCAGCCTGGTGCTGCTGACGATCTTTACGCTGGTGGCCGCGACGATCCTTTACGCCGTGCTCGATGCATTTTCGTTTTCGTTCATCAAGCTCGACAATCCCGGCATCAATATCAACCTCGTGCTCGGCACGATCTTCCTGAACTTCGTGGTCCTGGCGGGCTGGTCGGCGCTCTATTTCGGGATCAATTTCTACCTGATCGTCGAGGAGCAGATCGATCAGCTCGAAAAGCTCGGCAGCCAGGCATCGAGCGCGCAGTTGGCGATGCTGCGGTATCAGCTCAACCCGCACTTCCTGTTCAACACGCTCAATTCGATTTCGACGCTGGTGCTGCTCAAGCAGACCGAGCGCGCCAACATGATGCTCAGCCGGCTGTCGTCGTTCCTGCGCTACACGCTTGCCAACGAGCCGACCGCGCACGTCACCATCGCGCAGGAGGTCGAGACGCTGAAGCTGTATCTCGAAATCGAGAAGATGCGGTTCGAGGACCGGCTGCGC
>CAZWAL010000092.1:0-10064 GCA_964631905.1 uncultured Stakelama sp. | reverse complement strand
AAATGGCGCTCGATGCCGGGATATTGGAGCATACCAACATCACCGCACGCCCGCTTGAGGCAGATAACCCCGTCCGCAGCATCGCGCTCGTCTGGCGACGCGCCTCGCCGCGTGAGAAGGATTTCTTGCTGCTCGCCCAGGTATTGGCGGCCGCACAACGTCGATAGATTAACGCGTTCGGCCAGATTCCCACCGCGCTGCAGCGTCCGCATCCCCAATGCGCGGTTCGACCCAGCGCACATCGTCGCCGCGCTCCTCCCGCTTCCAGAAGGGCGCATCGGTTTTCAGCCGGTCGATCAGAAACGCGCAGGCATCAAGCGCGGCACCGCGGTGCGCCGCGGCGGTAGCGACAAACACCACCCGGTCGCCGGGCACCATGCGCCCGACCCGGTGGACCACATGTGCCGCAAACAGCCCCCAGCGCTCCGCAGCCTGAGCTGCCAGCGCGTTCAATGCCGCCTCGGTCGCGCCGGGATAATGCTCGAGCTCGAGCACCGTAACGCCGTCGTCGCCCCGCACCAGCCCGGTAAAGCTTGCCACCGCGCCGGCGCCGGGTTGCTCGACCAGCGCAAGCTCAGCCGCGACATCAATCGCCTCGGTCTGGATGCGCGCGCCGATCATCCGCCGGTCACCGGTGGAAAAATCGCAATTTCGCGCGCGCCCGCAATCGGAGCATCCATGCCAACGAACACCTGATCGACCGCCGCGCGCAACCGACCGCGATCGGCAAACGCGCGGGCATGGCCCTCGCTCGTCGTCGCCAGCCAGTCGACCAGCTCTGCCACGCTTGCCAGTACGGGCGGGGGTGTGATCCGTTCCTGCCCCGTCCCGATCTGCTCGCGCACCCAGGCGAAATAGAGCATCTCAATCGCCACAGCGCTCAATCCATGTGCTTCAGGCCGACGCGCAGGTAATCCCACCCGGTCACCGCCGTCAGCACCGCCGCCAGCCACAACGCGGCCAGGCTCACCGGCTTGATCCACAGCTCGGCCGGGATCGCTCCTGCCAGAATCAGCCCGCCAAAGGACACCAGCTGCAGCGTCGTCTTCCATTTGGCAAGCGTCGATACCGGCACCGATACCTGCAGCTGCGCTAGAAACTCGCGCAGGCCCGATACCGCGATTTCCCGCAACAGGATTACCAGCGCCGCGATCTTGTGCAGGCCATCAATGTCACCTGTGCCGACGAGAAGCAGGATGACGGCCGCGATCATGATCTTGTCCGCAATCGGATCAAGGAACACGCCCAGCTTCGATACGGTGCCCTGCGCGCGCGCGAGATAGCCGTCGAAATAATCGGTAATGCCCATCAGGCAGTACAGCCCGAACGCCAATCCATAGCCAAGCCGCCATTCGGGCCACCACAAAAACGCCGCGAGCAACGGCACCGCGAGAATCCGCGACAGGGTGAGCAAGTTGGGTAAAGTCAGCATCATCCGCCGCTCTAGCCCCCTGCGCGGCCAGCGCAAACCCTGCTTGCCGCGCGGCCATGCGATTATCCGATTGCCGCTTTCGTAACGGCTCGGCTATGGACCTGCCACAGTGTTGCCATTTTGAGGTGCGGTTGCTCCATGTTGAATGCGCTCGGGCTATTGAAGGAGCGCCGTTTCCTGCCCCTTTTCGTCACGCAGTTCCTGGGTGCCTTTAACGACAACGTGTTCAAGACGTCGATGGTGCTGTTCGCGACATATCAGATCTATAACGATCCCAAGATCGAACAGAATTTCAACGCGCTTGCGACGGCGATCGGCATCCTGCCGTTCTTCCTGCTGTCTGCACTCGCCGGGCAATTGGCGGACACGCACGACAAGTCTCGCATCATCAGGATCGTCAAAACCGCCGAAATTCTGATCATGGTGGTGGGATCGGCAGGCCTGCTGATCGCGCATGGCGGCTATCCCACTCCCGGTCTGGGACTGATGCTGGTCGCCGTATTGGGGCTTGGTATCCATTCCGCGTTTTTCGGGCCGATCAAATACGCGATCCTGCCACAGCATCTGCACGAGGATGAAGTGCTGGGCGGTACAGGGATGGTCGAAGCAGCGACCTATCTCGCCATCCTGTCGGGCACTGTCGTCGCCGGGCTGCTGGCAACTTTCCCCGCCATCGTCACGGTTGCCACCGTCATGGGTGTGGCACTGATCGGCTGGGTGATGGCGCTATTCGTGCCGCCGGCGTTGCGACAGGGGCCCGAACTGACGGTGAACTACAACCCCTTCACCTCCTCGTGGCGGGTCATCAGCGCGACGATGCACATCCCCCGCCTGTTCATGACGATCTGTGCGATCAGCTTTTTCTGGTCGATGGGCGCGGTGCTGATCATCATCTTCCCACCACTGGTGAAGAATGTGCTCACCGCCAATGAAGCCGTCTCCACCTTTGTCATTGCGCTCTTTTCGATCGGGGTCGCGGTCGGATCGGTGGCGATCAACGCGCTGTTGCGCGGGCACACATCGGCGCGGTTTGCCCCGGCCTCGGTGCTCGCGATGGGCGGCTGCATTGTTGTCTTCTCTTTGCTCTGTCGTGCCTGGCCAACGGCCCCGGCGGGCACGCTTTACGATTTGATGACCTTCATCGCGATGCCGCGCGGCATCTTGATCGTCGTCGTGCTGATGGCGATCGCGATCACCGGCGGCATGTTCGTGGTACCACTCTACGCCTTCCTCACCACGACCGTGACCAAGGATCAGACCGCGCGCACGGTTGCCGCGAACAATGTCGTCAATGCGGGCGCCATGGTGACCGGCGCGATCGGCGTTCAGATACTTGCGCTGGCCGGTGTCGGCCCAAGCGACATGCTGTTCGTCGTCGCGGCGATGTGCCCGATCTCGGCATGGCTCGGCTACAAGCTTCACCTCGTCTGTGATGAGCCATTGCCGCACATATAGCGGCGGTCGAACAGCGCTCTTCGAATATCGCCTAAAAGATCATCGTGTAGATGCAGACGAAAAAGGCGGTGAAGCTGAGCGCGAACAGCTTCAGATCATCCTCGCCGCGCGGCGCGGCTCGTTCGCGTGCAAATGCCGACCGCTGATCAATCCGGGCCTGGCGTGATCGCCGACCGGTCGCGATCTGACGGCGGATCGGGTGCCCTGCAAGCGCGGCGGGGACGATGGCGGCGGAGGAGCGCTGGTTCATGCGCCACAGTTAACAATCTGTTTACGAAATGCGCTAGCATTCAAGATGGTTAAGCATTGTTCAGCATTGGGACAGCAGCCGAAACGGCCATGACATGGCTGTAACGAAACATTGCTTGGGACGCTTCGCGGCCCGCCTTGCGTTGACCGCCCGCCGCCCTCGTCCTAGTCGATAGGCCATGCGGATGGGGCTATCGCGATGACATCGCCGACGATCATGCTAGTGGAGGATGATCCCGCATTGCGGATGCTCACCACGCGCGCCTTGCAGGAAAATGGCTATATCGTGCGCCCGGCGGCTGCCGCCCCGGAAATGTGGCTGGCGCTGGAAAAAGGGCCGGTCGATCTGGTGCTGCTCGATATCATGTTGCCAGGTACAAGCGGGCTCGATCTCTGCCGGGCACTGCGCAAGGCCAGCGACGTGCCGATAATCTTCATCAGTGCCCGCGCCAGTGAAACCGATCGGGTGGTCGGGCTCGAGCTCGGCGCGGACGATTATCTGGCCAAACCCTTCGGTACGCGCGAACTGGTCGCGCGGGTGCGGGCCGTTCTGCGTCGCCCGGCGCTCGACCGGCTGGGCAGCGAGCGCGAGGCACGGATGATCAAGTTCGATGGCTGGACGGTCAATCTGCCACGCCGCGAGCTGCTTGCCCCCAGCGGCGCGAGCATCGAGCTGACCGGTGCAGAATTCGACCTGCTAATCGCCCTGCTCGATCACGCCCAGCGCGTCATCGCGCGTGAACGACTGATTGAGCTGTCACGTACGCGGCTGGGTGACAGCTCCGATCGCAGCATCGACGTGCTCGTCAGCCGGCTGCGGCGCAAGCTTTCCAGTGCCGGCAAGGACGCGCCGATCATCACCGTGCGCGGCATCGGCTATATGCTCAACGTGCCCGCCGAACGGCATTGAGGCACTTCGCGCGCCCGTCGCTGGGGCTGCTCAGCCGGATCCTTGCCATTCTGCTGCTGACGGTGATCATCGAATTCGGCGTCAGCACGATGCTGCACGAACGCGCGAGTCAGTTTTCGGTTCGTGACGACGAAGCCCGCCGCCTCGCCGAACATCTGGTGATTACTCGGCGATTGATGTCCGAACGTCCGGTTGCCGAGCGCCAGCGCATGGCGGCTGAGCTGACGACCGACCGCTATTTGGTCCAATGGGAACCAGGCCTGCCCGCCCCCCCTCCAATCACCGCCGAACTGACCGCGATGCGCCAGCAGATCCAGGCCTGGGAACCGGCACTCGGCAATGCCGATTTGCGACTGCAGCTTACGTCGCCCGGCCGCCGATCGGTGGTGTCGGGCGGGTTAAGGCTTGAGGACGATAGCTGGCTGTTCTTTCGTACCCGCGCGCCGATCGTCGGACTATATCTGTCAACCGAGCGGATTCTTCTCGCGCTCGCTCCGGCGGTCGCGCTGATCGTGATGGGCGGGCTGCTGATGCAGCGCACGCTGCAACCGCTCCGGCGGCTTGCCGTCGCGGCCGAAAAAATGGGGAGCGGCACCGGGGTGCATGTGCAGGAAGAAGGACCGACCGATGTCGTCCGCGTGGTGCGCGCATTCAATTCAATGCAGGATAGGATCCACCGGCTCATCGCCGATCGAACCCAGGGATTGTTTGCGGTGGGGCATGACTTGCGCACGCCGCTGTCCCGCCTGAAGCTGCGCGCCGATTCGATCACAGAGCCGCCGCTGCGACGCGCGATCCGCGCCGACATCATGGAAATGGAGGCAATGGTGGGCTCGCTGCTTGCCTATCTGGGCGGCGATGACGATCCCGAAACGCCCGCGCAGATCGATCTTGCAGTCACCTGTGCGACGATTGCCGATGACGCAGCCGATCACGGTGCAACCGTGACCTATACCGGCCCCGACCATCTCGAAATGACGCTCCGGCGATCGGCGATCAAACGGGCGATTACCAATCTGGTCGACAACAGCCTGCACTATGGCACGCGCGCGATGCTGTCGATCACGCTCGATGGCGACCGGGTTTGCCTGAATATCGATGATGACGGCCCCGGCATCCCAGCCGATAAGCTCGATCTGGTGATCGAACCCTTTGTCCGGCTCGATGCCGCCCGCCAGCGCGATACCAAGGGCTTTGGCCTTGGTCTGGCCATCGTGGCGCGTACGGTCGAACGCGAGAAGGGTCGATTGACACTCTCCAATCGTGCGGAAGGGGGCCTGCGCGCCCAGATCCAGCTGCCGAGATACTGATCAGCAGCGATGACTACAGGCAATGCTTCATTACATTTCGTCGAACTATCAGAAACTTATACGCCTTAGTTAAGGCTGCACACGGCCGGGGTGTTCGTTCGCCGAAATCGTTGCGTCATCCCCAACAGCGCAACGCCCCTATCCTCCCTCGGCTGGGGGTGCCCCGTGCTAATTCCGGCTGGCAGGCCGACCCCAACCCGTCTGCCAGAGCAACCGGTCGGGCCGGTGTTCCCCAAGCACCGGCCCGAAGGGCCCGGTCGTCAGCGCCAACAGATCAGGTAACCGTGGCCAATGTCTTCAGCGCGATATCCGTATCGGCAAGTGCCGCAGGATCAGGGGAAAGGCCGCCGACCACCAGGGCCCGCCCGGCGACATAATCCTTGACCATGTTGACGCAATCGAGCGCGATCACCCGCCCCTCGCGCAGATAAACGAGCGAGAAGCTGCGGCTATCAGGGTTACCGCGGAGCACCATCTGATCATAGCCGATCGACAGGCCCACCGTCTGCAGCTTCAGGTCATATTGGTTCGACCAGAACCACGGTACTGCATCGTATCCGTCCGTTCCGCCCATGATCGCCTTGGCAACCACATTGGCCTGATCATTGGCATTCTGCACCGATTCCAGCCGGATTGTCGCGCCACTGGCAAAGCGGTTGGCGTGCGCGGCGCAATCCCCGATGGCGTAGATATCGGCCAGGCTGGTGCGGCATTGCGCGTCGACATCAACGCCATTGCCCCCCGTGGCACCCGCAGCGACCAATGGCGCGATTGCCGGGATAATGCCGATCCCCACAACCACCATGTCGCATGGTATCACCTCGCCGCTATCCAGCCGCACGCCGGTGGCACTGACCCCGTCGGTCTCGATTGACTCGACAACCGACCCCAGCCGTACATCGACCCCGTGGGCCCGGTGCTCGCCTTCGAAAAAGCGCGACAAGGGTTCGCCAGCCACGCGCGCGAGCACCCGATCGAGCGCCTCGATCACCGTCACCTGCTTGCCGAGCTTTGTGAGCACCGCAGCTGCCTCAAGCCCGATATACCCCCCACCGACCACCGCAACACGCGTCACATCCGGCAGTTCGGTAATCATCCGGTCGACATCGGCGCGGCTGCGGACATAATGGACGCCGCGGGCATCTGCGCCGCTGCACCCCAGCCGACGCGGCGCACCGCCACCGGCCCAGATCAGTGTGCCATAGCCGATCGTCGTGCCATCCGCCGTCTCCAGCTGATGCGCATCGGGCCGCACGCTGGTAACCAGCGTCCCTGTGCGAAACGCGACCGATCGTTCGGCCCAGAATGTAGCAGGACGGATCAGCAACCGTTCGAAGGTCTTGTCCCCCGCCAGATAATCCTTTGACAGCGGCGGGCGTTCATAGGGAAGCTCCGGCTCGTCGCCGACGATCATGATCGATCCGGCAAAACCCTGTTGCCGAAGCGCAATCGCCGCCTGCGCGCCGCCATGGCCTGCCCCCACAATCACCACATCGGCCCGGTCCATGCGTGTCTTCTCCCCCGTCACTCGTCTATCAATTTAGGTTCTGCCGGTATCTGGCCCGTCCGGCGCCCGATCAGGTGCCGGCTGCCAGCCCCGCAAAGCGCCAGCTCAGTTGCTCCCCGGCATGGAATGGCACCAGCTGACCGGCGTCGCCCGCGGTCACCTCCGCCGGAACGGCCACCGCACTGCGCTCCAGCACGATCCGCTCCTCGTTCACCGGCAATCCGTAAAAGCGCGGGCCGAATTCGCTCGCGAAGCCCTCCAGCCGCTCGATCACGCCCTCTTCTTCAAACGTGGCCGCATAGCTTTCAATCGCGAAGGGCGCATTGAAGATGCCCGCACAGCCACAGGCGGCTTCCTTTGCGGCAATCAGATGCGGTGCGGAATCGGTACCGAGAAAAAATTGCGGCGACCCCGATGTCGCCGCGCGGCGCAGCGCCAGCCGGTGCCGTTCGCGCTTTACCACCGGCAGGCAATAGAAGTGCGGGCGAATGCCGCCCTCGAACATCGCGTTGCGATTGATCCGCAAGTGATGCGGCGTGATCGTCGCCGCGATCAGCGGCCCGCCGCTCTCGACGAAATCGACCGCATCGGCGGTGGTGATATGTTCGAACACCGTTTTCAGCGCCGGAAAATCGGCCCTGATCCGCGCATAGACCCGCTCGATGAACACCGCCTCGCGATCGAAAATGTCAATCGCGGGGTCCGTCACCTCACCGTGGAGCAGCAAAGGCATGCCGATCCGCTCCATCCGCGCCAGCACCGCGCTGATCGCGCTGACGTCCGATACGCCATGCGCCGAATTGGTGGTCGCGTGCGCTGGATACAGCTTTGCAGCGGTAAACACCCCCTCGGCAAAGCCGCGCTCGATATCATCGGGGTCGCTGTGATCGGTGAGGTAGCAGGTCATCAGCGGGGTAAAGCCAAGCGCCGGATCGACCGCCGCGATGATACGCGCGCGATAGGCCGCGGCGGCGGCCGTTGATGTCACCGGCGGGGCGAGATTGGGCATCACGATCGCGCGGGCAAACTGACGTGCGGTATAGGTGGCAACGCCGCGTAGCATGGCATCGTCGCGCAAATGGACATGCCAGTCATCGGGACGGCGGATGATGAGGCGATCAGCGACGGCTGACAGGGGCGCTGCGGGATCGCGCGATGATGGCGGGGTAAGCATGGCTCGGCGGTTTACCCAACCATCGGCCAAAGTCCATGAGGGGCGCGCCCAAAGCGCGCTGCTGCAGCTCGCCGCTGCAGCGGACAACCCCGCAGATGCGCTGCACCTGCGGGATCATGCCATTAGAATGCGGCCGAAACCGAGAAAACGACCTGGCCGCCCGCAATCGAGCCACCATCCTTGGTCGAGCTGAAGTTCGGCAGCAGATAGGCCGAACCGGCCTGGCTGATGTCGGTATCGGTATAGGCAACGCCCAGCACCAGCGGGCCAACGGCCGCGTCGACGCCGAACAGCCAGTCGAGATAGGTGCCGGTCGGCGCTACGCTGGTGCCGTTCGGCCCAAGCCCGGGGTTACCATCCGAATAGCCGATATGCGCCTTGGCGGTGAATGGCGTCTTGGGAATGGCGACATTGGCATCGCCCCACAAGTAGAGGTTGTCGTCGGTCTGCCCGCGGCTGAACGGCGTGTTCGAGAAGTTGCCGAGTGCGCGCTGCTTCGGTGCATAGGCAACGCCCGTCAGCACATTGACGGGGCCGATCGTGCCGCTCACCTTGACATAGGGCTCGACGAAATCGGTGGTCTGCGCGCCGCCTGGATACATGTACCAGGTCAGGCCGACATCGACGGTCGCGCCACCGAATTGCCGCTTGTACCCGCCAAAGATATCGAGCTCGAGATTGGCACCGCCGAATGCGCCCCAACCGGCCAGATTCGACGCCCAGGTGCCGGCATAAAGACCGCTTTCGTGGGTCACGGTAAAGCCGCCCTGCAGCGCACCTTCTTCATCCGACTGGGAAACACCGCGGAAGCGATAATCGGAGACCAGTGCGACGCTGCCGTTCACCGTCAGTGCCTTGGGCGGATCGGTTTCGTCGGCATACGCGGGCTGCGCTGCAACAATGAGGGCGGCCGCGGCCGCGAAAAGTGATTTCTTCATGGGATCTCCTGTTATCAACAACGAGGTCCCGCCTGCGCCCGAGCCGTCGCATCTCTCCGCGTTTCCGCGTGGCGCGATCATCTCAACCATCCGAAGATGACGTAATTACCTTGCCCGAAATTTCGCGCTTTGCAACATATTGTTTCAGTAGCGAGACGACTGATATATGGCCTAAAGTGGCGCAATACCGCCATTCTCGGGCAAAACCGCCAACGATTTCCGCCAGCCTGTTGCTGCACTGCAACAGATCAGCAGACGCATCCGAAGTGCCCGACCGTCCACGCCCGGCGCCGGATAAATCGCACCAGATCAAAACGAAAGCGGACGAAACGGCGATGCAACGCCGATGTTGACCAATGCCCTGCTACAGTGGCATTGGCTCCGCGACCGAGGTGCATGACTGCGCGCGGTCAACGCCGCGCAATCGGCGATGCGGGTGTAGCTCAATGGCAGAGCAGAAGCTTCCCAAGCTTACGACGAGGGTTCGATTCCCTTCACCCGCTCCATACTTCTTTATCTGAGGGCGCGGCGATAGCGCTATTGGCGATCGACGTCTGATATTGGTGGTTAGCGGTCGTTGCTTGGTGTAGCAATCAACGCTCCGGCTAGGCTTCCGCATAGCCGCAAGCGACGAGTAAAGTGTCGCGCATGATCTCGACATTGAACCAGCCATCAGGCGTAGTGTGACGCAGCGATAGGCGGGCGGCCGCACCAGAAAACTCGTGTTCACCCAAGACGACGCCCTCCAGCGCGTCTGGATCATCGCAGCCAAGTGGGAACGGGTTAGGGGTGTCGCGCGTCATACCGTCGGCGTCCACCCATCCCCATCCGTAGATCGGTTTTATATGGCGGACGTGACCAATCATCGTCTTCGAATGCCTCATCTGCCGAACGTCTGCAAATGGGGCGTTAGCCGCCATTGTCGCTCGCGCGTCTAGTCGCTTAACACCTCGGTGCGCGCTCCCGTGCCAAACCCTGCCAGCTCAAATCCCGTCCGCAACAACCGCCCGCCCGGTCGCCTCGAGCTGCGTGACCAGATCGGCGATGCACGCGTCGATCACCGCCTGATCGGTCGCCCGCACCACGAAA
>CAZWAL010000091.1:0-10266 GCA_964631905.1 uncultured Stakelama sp. | reverse complement strand
CCCAGAACCCCAGATCTTCCTGCGACAATTCACCGACATAGGCGATCGTCCCGCCTGTTTCGCGTACCGTCAGCGTGCCGTTTTCGATCCGCCCGCCCTGTTCGTTGAAAACCATCGGCAGCACGCCATCAAATGTGCCCGTCGCGTCGAGATTCTTGAAATCGAACTGCTGCAGGAATTCGGCGGCATTCACGCCCTCGACCCGAAAGGTCAGCCGCCGTTCCCGGCTCTCGCCAAAATCGAGAACGCTCGGTTCGAGCACCAGCGACCCGCCAGCAAAGGGCCAGCGCGCGCCCTCCACCGCCACCCGCCCACCGGGCAATGTCTGATAGCGGACCAGCCCCTGCGATACCGGGATACCAGGATTGACGATCGCGATCGTCGCAACCTGCCCCGGCGCACTTTCCAGATTGAGCAGATCGGTAAAGCGAATCTCCCCCGACAAGCCGGTGACCGGGCCGAATGCCGCCGCCAGATCGGTGCCGGTAGTGCGGAACACGCCGTCGCTCTTCACCCCGTCGCGCGTCCAGCGGACCTGGCCGCTGCCAGAGACGCTGCCAACCACATCGGCGATCACGCCGTAAGCAAAGCGCGTCAATTGGAGCGGCTGAATTGCCTCGCCAAAGTCGATCCCGGGCACCGCGAGATCGGCCTGCCCGATGCCGCTGTCCAGATCATGTGCGATTGTGACGGCGGTAATACCGGTGCGGCTCTCCGGGTGGACCAGCGTGCCGGTCGCGGTGATGCGGTTATCGGCGAGGGTAAAGGCAGTATCGGTGCTGTCGAGCGGGGCGAAGCGCGGATCAGGATCGGCATCTGAAACGCGAAGACCGCCGTCGATCAACAATGTGCCACCGTTCAGGCGCCAATCGCCCGCGCTTCCTGATATCAGCAGCGGTATGCGGGAGATCTGGCCAGCACCGCCGCCGAAACGGCCCGCCGCGCCGCCGGCCACCAGCTTGCCGTTCAGAGTAGCCACGTCGAGCCGGGTAACATGATCGGACGCGCCGAGCCGAGCCGCGAGCCCCATCACCTGAAAATCACGCGCGGCAACCCCGAAGCGCGCCGAAGTCGCCGCCAGCGTGAGCGGCGATCCGCCAAGCGTTCCGGCGAGGCGTGGCGCGGCAATCCGCCCGCCCCCGCTGATCGCCTTGCCATCGATCCGCACCAGCGCGCCGCCATCCGGGCAAAGCCGCACTTGGGTTCTGGCAAGCACCAGTCCCGAAAGCGCAAACCGATCGATCCGAACCGGCGCGCAATCGCGGTTGATTTGCCAGCGACGATGCCCGTCCCAATCGATCTGCAGCGGCATCCGTGCGCCATCGATTCGTCCGTTACTGATCGGGCCTGACAGGGTTGCAACCGTGGTAATGCGGGTCGCCCCACCCGGAATCGCGGCAAAATCCACCGCACCAAGCGCCAGTTTCGCGCCGGGTGCGGCAAAGGGCCTCACGATAGCGCTGCCGGTGATCGGCGATCCCGCCGCGGCTTGCGATAATTGCACAACGGCTTCGGGCATCCCGCCGCCGGCCATGGCGAGCGTGCCATCCAGCCGTACGCCGGCACCATCGATGCGTATCCCGTCACCACCATTCAGGGTAATCAGCGCACCGCTTCCCGAACGCGCTTCAACGCCCGAAAACGCAATGGATATCGCCCCACCTTTGGTGGCCAGCGCGAAATCGCTGCTTGCGCTGATCGCGCGCCCGGCGGCGATCGCGGAACGGGCGAATCGATCAATGAGGGGCGCGACGGGGGTGCCTGATGCGCCGCCGCTCAACCCCGCGAGCATCGTGCGGGTGGCCGGAGCGATTGCGCCGCCCGTGATCGATGCCTGCCCGGCAATCGAGGCGGCGGCGGCGCCGAACCGATAGCGGCCTGCGATCGTTGCGCCCCGCCCCGTCAGCGCAGAGACAGAAAATGCACCGCTTTTCAGGTTGGCCTGCCCCGTCGTCTGGCGCGCCGAACCGTTGAAATCAATCGTCCCGGCGATATTCTCGATCCGCCCGGCGGGGTCGCGCAATGACGCGAGCGCAAGTTTCGCCTCGCCCTGCCAGCGATCGAACCGCCCATCGAGGCGGGCATCAAGTTGTGCCTGCGCGCCCGACGCGCGCGTGCCCCCACAGGCAATGCCGGCGGCACGCAATGGCCCGGAGATATGCGGTTGCCCTTCAGTAATCTGTACCGCCCAGCTTGCCGCCACCCGATCGACCGTACACCCTGCCGCGGCCAGTTTCTCGCTGATCAGCGCCGCCTGTCCGGTCCAACCGTCATTCAGGCGCCCCCGTCCGGCGAGCTTGATGCCAATCAGCCCGTGCGGGGTCATCAGCCGCATCCGGCCATCGGCGATATCGAGATCAATCGCGGGAAGCGTGATCGGGGAACCACCCGACGGCGGTAACAGCCGGTCGATACTGCCCAGCGCCAAGCGACCATTGATCAGCGCCCCGCGAACCCGAACCGCGCCGGCACGCAGACCGGTTACCGTTGCTCCATCAACGCCGATCCGGGTCGAAACCTCCACCCAATCAGCCACCAGATCAGGGTTGGTCGGATTGCCGATCACCACATTGGTCAGCCGCTGCCGGTTAAAGCCGATATCGGCGATCCGGTAGCGCGCGGGCACGCCGCGGTCGGTGAGATAGGTGTTGATGTAATTGTCGGCGATCGGCTTGCGCTGGCTCCATACGCCGAGCAAACCCACCAGTGACACGGCAGCAATCCCGATCGCCCAGCGCGACGCACCATTATACCAGCGAGCCGCGCGCCGCACCGATACCGGTGCCGCGTCCTGCGCTGCATCGCGTTCAGCCGTCACGGCAATCGTCACTCCCTATCCGCTCGCCGAACCATCCCGCGTACCGGTTACACACCCGCCACTCCAAGCATAGGGCCAGCCCGCATCTGCGCAATTGCCTGGTGCCCGAACACAGCTTAATTCCTGAAATGCATGAACGTTCCCGAACCCGAAACGATCGACTCGCCGCCAACCGCGACTGACAATAGCGGCCACCGCGCGCGGCTGCGCCAGCGGCTGCTGGGGCATGGCGGCGATGCGTTGCTGGATCATGAACTGATCGAATATTTGCTCGCGCTTGCGATCCCCCGGCGCGACACTAAGCCGCTCGCAAAGGCGCTGCTTGCCGAATTCGGCGGCATTGGCGGGCTATTTGCGGCCGATCCGGCGGCGCTGATGCGCGTTAAGGGCATGGGCGAAACGGCCGTAGCAGCGATCAAGATCGGCCAGGCGGCGGCATTGCGCCTGTTGCGCGCCAAAGTTGCCGAACAACCGGTGCTGAGCAACTGGCAGGCGCTGATCGATTATCTCCAAGCCGATATGGCTCATCATGTGATCGAACGGGTGCGTGTGCTCCACCTGAACACACGCAACATGTTGATTCGCGATGAGTTGATCAGCGAAGGATCGATCGACGAAGCCGCCGTTCATGTCCGCGAGGTCGTTCGTCGCGCGATTGATCTTGGGTCGGCAGCGATCATCCTGGTGCACAACCATCCGAGTGGTGATCCGGCCCCGAGCCGCGCCGATATCGAACTGACCCGGCAGATCGCAGAGGCGGGCAAAAGGCTCGGCATCACCGTCCACGACCATCTGATCATCGGCGCGACCGGCCATGTCAGCCTGCGGGCGCAAGGACTGATCTAATCAAAAAAGAGCGGCCGCGATACCAGGGGAGAGTATCCCGGCCGCCATCATGCGGGGGTGCTCAGTCCCCGCGCGAACAAGGTGTTAGCCCTTGTTCGATGCCAGAAAGCCCGTCAGTTCGATCTTGGTGATCGACTTGCTCTTGTCGGCATCAGCCTGCGCGAAGGCGGACTTGGTCCAGGTCTTCATCGACTTGCTTTCAGCCGTTACCGACTTGTCGGTGGCCGAGCGAAGCGCGACCATCCAGGCGCCGAATTCGGCGGTGTTAAGCGTGCCGTTACCGTCCTTGTCATAGGTCGGGAACTCGGCTTCGACGACCTGCGCGATCTGATCCGGACCAGTCACGGGCTGAGCCGCAGGGGCGACGTCAGCTGGCGCCTGCTGCACGGTCGCGGGGTCGCCAGGGGCCGGTGCCGCGGGCGGTGTCGTCTGACCGGGCGTCGGTGCCGCCGATGATGGCGGTACCTGCTGCATGTCGGTGGGGGCCTGCTGTGCGATTGCAGGGGCGGCAACCAGCATCGCGCCGGCAAGCAAGGTAAGTTTCAACATGGTAAGTCTCCAATTTCTCGTCAAAAATCTGCAAGGTGGCGAGAGGGGGTGGCTCGCTGCCTCATCGTGAAAAACCCCAGTCGATTGATTTGGCTGCACAATTTCGATGTTTGGCGACACGGCCCGTCCCTGCTACCTCCCGGCTCGTCTTGAGTCCGTTCGCCTCGCGCGACGACTTGCCGCCATTCGCCCAAGGAACAGCCATGATTCCCCGTTATTCCCGCCCCGAAATGGTTGCGCTTTGGACGCCCGAGGCGCGATTTCGCATCTGGTTTGAAATCGAAGCACATGCCACCGATGCGCTGGCCGAGCTGGGCGTCGTGCCAAAAGAAGCGGCTGCGGCATTGTGGCGCTGGTGGGCGACCAACCCCGTCATCAACGTGGCGGCAATCGACGCAATCGAGGCCGTGACCAAACACGATGTGATCGCCTTCCTCACCTGGGTTGCGGAGCAGGTAGGCGATGAAGCCCGCTTCATGCATCAGGGGATGACGTCCAGCGACGTGCTCGATACGTGTCTGGCGGTCCAGCTCGCCCGCGCCGCAGATATGCTGATCGCCGATATCGACGCGCTACTGATCGTGCTGAAGCGCCGCGCGTTCGAACACAAGCTGACCCCCACAATCGGTCGCAGCCATGGCATTCATGCTGAACCTGTCACCTTCGGGCTGAAGTTGGCCCAGGCCTATGCCGAATTCGATCGCAACCGCGCCCGGCTGGTGGCGGCACGGGCGGATATCGCCACCTGCGCGATTTCCGGCGCGGTCGGTACCTTTGCCAATATCGATCCAGCAGTGGAGGCGCATGTGGCGGCCAAGCTGGGGCTGACCGTCGAGCCGGTTTCCACCCAGGTGATCCCGCGCGATCGGCATGCGATGTTTTTTGCGACGCTCGGCGTCATCGCGAGCTCGATCGAGCGGCTGGCTACCGAAATCCGGCACTTGCAGCGTACCGAAGTGCTGGAGGCAGAGGAGTATTTCTCGCCCGGCCAGAAAGGCTCATCGGCAATGCCGCACAAGCGCAACCCGGTACTGACTGAGAACCTGACCGGTCTTGCGCGAATGGTGCGCGGCTATGTGACGCCCGCGCTGGAAAATGTCGCGCTATGGCATGAGCGCGATATCAGCCACTCATCGGTCGAGCGCTATATCGGCCCGGATGCCACGATCACGCTCGATTTTGCGCTCGCCCGGCTGACCGGCGTGATGGACAAGCTGGTCGTTTATCCTGAGCGGATGGAGAAGAATCTCAACAAAATGGGCGGCCTCGTCCATTCGCAGCGCGTGTTGCTCGCCCTGACGCAAGCCGGGGTGAGCCGGGAGGATTCCTATCGTCTGGTCCAGCGCAACGCGATGAAAGTCTGGGAAAGCGATGGCGCGCTCTCGCTGCTAGAGTTGCTCAAGGCTGACCCCGACGTCACCGCCGCACTGCTGCCCGAGGAGATCGAGGCGAAATTCGATCTCGGCTATCACCTGAAGCACGTCGACACGATTTTCGCGCGGGTGTTTGGCGTATCCTAGCAGAAACCTAACCGCCCCAAACCCCGGTGCCAACTCCCTATAACTTCGTCACAAGTGCCTGCGCGGTGGATAAGGCGAGTGGACGCTCCGGTTTATCGGCAAAAAACGCATCTACTGCCTTGCGAGCGCCGGGGCAGGAAGCAAAGCCGTAATCGTCGAACACTATGGCCCCGCCAGACGATAAACGCGGATAGATAAAGGTGAGACTGTCGAGAACGCCTTGGTAAAGATCCAGATCGATATGCGCGAAGCAAAAGCGTCGATCCTCCAACCCTGCGAAGGTATCGGGCACCCACCCTTTACGATAATGAATGAACGGCTCATCGCCGACCACAGACCGAACGCTTTCGACTGAGGTATCGGCAAAATCGTGTTCTTTATGCCGATCGACAGTAGAAACCGTCTTCATGCCTTCGAATGAATCGAATAAAAATAATTGTTTGGCGTCATGGCCTGCCATCGCTTCGCGGATCAAGCGGGCGGTGCCCCCTTGAAAAACTCCCGTTTCGCACACGTCACCTTCTACATTCAGTGCCTGCGACAAGGCGCGCCAGATCGTCCAGCACCTTTGGATATCGACCACCGTGTATGGTGAAATGCGATCAAATTTTTCAGCAAATTCCGGCGATAGCCAAGGTGAAAAATGAGGAGCATACTGATCGCTATCGACAATTTTTCGTATTACAAGTCTGCGATAAAGTGACGCCCATATAAATGGCGGAACAACAGAGCGAGCAATATTAACCCATCTCAGCCTGGTAGTACGGATTGTTGTTATATTGGCCATGGCTCATTCGCCCAAATTTGTTCTATATCGAGTGTTTTTTAACGCTCGATATATCAAAAATGTTTAGAGGGAACATAAAGTTCCCATGACCTACCTTTTGGGGATTTAGAAGGCGCGAGGGCCCTCAACAGACATGCGATAGGGCGTACAAACAATTACGAGCACGGTGAGTTTTCTGCATGCGCGGTATCAAAATGATTCGGCCTTTGAGGTCAGAAACTGGTATTGCACTGAAGGTAGCGCGGCTGAAATAACGACCTCTGGCGACGCAGGCGCGCGTGTTTGACCCCGCCTGATTGTGATCGTCGGGCTTCAGGCCGCGTCCTATTCTTCGGCGAACTCCGCTAGGATGGCCGCGCGCGTTTCTGGCCAGAGCGGCAGATTCCATCGGTGCGGCATTTCCATGCCCACAATGGGGTCGATCGCCGAATCGATACGGCGGACGGACAGCGACTGTTTCGTGTCGATGCAGAAAAAGGGGCTGACCGGGGGAGCCATGGTGTCAGGCTCGTTGGAATCGAGGACAACGGCCAGCCGATTGCTCGTCAGGCGGACCATCGACCCGACGGGAAATATGCCGATCATCGCCGAAAAAGGCGCGACGATCGCCGGATCGAACTGGTTCGGGTTGTTAGTAAGATATTCCAGCGCCTCGGCCGGTGACCACGCAGCTTTATACACCCGCGCCGAGGTGACCGCGTCATACACATCGCAAATCGCGGCCATCCGCGCGTAAGTCGAAATATTGGACCCCGAACGGTTGTCAGGATAGCCAGCGCCGTCGAGCCGTTCATGATGATGGAGGCAAACGTCGAGCGCGATCTCGGGCAGTTTGCTGCCGCCGATCAACATCTCATATCCCCACTGGCTGTGTTGGCGGATAACGCTTTGTTCGTCCTGGTTCAGCGTCGTCGGCTTGTCGAGGATCGATGCAGGCACCCGAGCCTTGCCGATATCGTGCAGGAGTCCGGCCAAACCGATATCGTGATGCAAGCTCGGATCAATCCGCATCTTGCGGGCAAGGCTGATCATCAACCCGCAGACCGCAACCGAATGAAGATAGGTGTATTCGTGCCGGTCCTTCAGCCGCGTCACCCCGAGCAGGGCCGCCGAATGACGCTCAATCGATGCGTTGATCCCACTGACCAGTGGCCACAAGGCGTCAATGTTCAGCGCGCGGCCGAACCGGGCATCTTCGAAGGTGGAGCCGATGCGCTGCTTGGCGATCGAGACGATCTCCTGCGCGCGGCGGCGTTCTTGCACAAACGATGCCTTGCGGGCTCCGAAATGCAGCGCGGCAGGGCCAAGGGTCGATCGCACCGGCGCGGGCTTAGCAACCGGCGTGGGCGTGGCGTCGGCACCTTCCCCCGATTTACGCCAATCCCCGCGTAGCAGTCCCCCACTGCCGCCGCCAAATGCACCCCCATATGCCATGTTGCACGACCTCCCTGATCGATCTGATCCCCCGGCGATGGGCTGACGTGATTACAATGGTGTAATGATCCCTGGTTAACGGTCGGGCCTTGGAGCAGCGATGGCCGGAAACCGTCCAGTCGGCAGCCCATTTCGGGCATGCCCGCTGGCCCGGCCTGCCAGCCTCGCGCGCGTAGCCGGTTCACTCAATTCGGTGACGGGCATGCTCAACCGCGCGGGCCGCGCGGAAATCCTACAGTTGCATCTGATGCAATCACGATTTCGCGTAATAATATTGCGAGATCGCGTAACAATTTCCACATTGTCGGTGCCGGAATGATCCGGCATTCGAAAGGCCGAACCATGCGTAGCTTTGAAGCCGTCGCCACAGGCGTCATGGCCATTGCGACCCAGGCGCTGGTGATCGGGGTGATCATCACCATCTGATCGACAGACCCCCGCCCCCGTGATTTTGGGGGCGGACAGGTCGGCCCATTTCAACCGCCCAAGGCGGTCTTCATCTTGGCAAAGAACCCTGCCGACTGCGGGCTTTCGTGCCCGGTTTCGGTCGCCCGAAATTCCTCGAGCAGTTCGCGCTGGCGCTGTGACAGTTTCGTCGGCGTTTCCACTTCGATGCGGACCACCAGATCGCCCCGACCGCGCCCCTGCAGCACGGGCATGCCGGCGCCGCGCTGACGCATCTCACGGCCGCTTTGCGTGCCCGGTGAAATGCGGATCGCATGGTGCTCGCCGTCCGGTCCGGGGATCACGATTTCACCGCCCAGCGCCGCAGTCGTAAAGCTGATCGGCGCGCGCGCGAACAGAGTCGTGCCGTCGCGCTCAAAGATCGCGTGGCGCGTGATGTGGAGGAAAATGTAGAGATCGCCCGCCGGTGCACCGCGTGCGCCAGCTTCGCCTTCACCACTCAGGCGAACGCGGGTGCCTTCATCCACGCCGGGCGGGATGTTGACGGTCAGCGTCTTGGTCTTGTCGACCCGGCCATCGCCGCGGCAATTAGGGCACGGATCAGCGATGACTTGGCCCGCGCCATGGCACGACGGACAGGTGCGCTCGACCACGAAAAAGCCCTGCTGCGCGCGGACCTTGCCGTGGCCGCCGCAAGTGTTGCAGCCCTTGGCGCTGGTGCCGGGCCGCGCGCCGGTGCCCGAACAGCTGTCGCACAGGCCCGATACGTCGACGGTGATTTCGCTCGACTTGCCGTGAAAGGCATCCTCCAGCGAGATTTCCATGTCATAGCGCAGATCGGCACCGCGCCGTGCCGCCTGGCGACCGCCACCACCGCGACCGCCGCCCATGAATTCACCGAAGATGTTCTCGAAAATATCGCTGAATGCGCCGAAATCATCGCCGCCACTGCCACCGGCATGGCCGCCGCCTTGCCGGAATGCCGCATGGCCGAACCGGTCATAAGCCGCACGCTTCTGCGGATCCTTTAACACCTCATAGGCTTCGGAAATGGCCTTGAACCGGCCCTCTGAATCCTTGCACCCAGCGTTGCGATCCGGGTGATATTTCATCGCGAGCTTGCGGTATGACGACTTGATCGTCGCGTCGTCCGCGCCGCGATCGCATTCGAGCAATTCGTAGAAATCGACTTCGGTGGTCATTCTAGGCCCCCGCCTCGCATCCCGTCACCCCAGCGAAAGCTGGGGTCTCGTGCCACCGAGTGACAGCCTTGTGGCACGAGATGCCAGCTTTCACTGGCATGACGGCTTGCGTGCATTATCGTTTACGCTTTGGTGTCGTCGACTTCCGAAAATTCGGCATCGACCACATCCTCGGCGGCGGCTTCGGGTGCAGCGTCTGCACCCGGCGAGGCTTCGGCGGCGGCCTGCTTCTCATAGATCGCCTGACCGAGTTTCATCGCAACCTGCGCGAGGGCGTTCGACTTTTCCTTCATCGCTTCGGGATCGCCGCTCTCAACTGCAGTCTTGGTGACAGCAATTGCCTCCTCGATCTCTGCCTTGAGTGCCGCATCGACCTTGTCGCCATTGTCGGCGATCTGACGCTCGGTGGTGTGGATGAGCGATTCGGCGTTATTCTTCGCTTCTGCCGCCTCACGCCGCTTCCTGTCTTCCTCGGCGAACTGCTCGGCATCGCGCACCATCTGCTCGATGTCGCGATCCGACAGGCCACCCGAGGCCTGGATGCGGATCTGCTGTTCCTTGCCAGTGCCCTTGTCGCGCGCCGACACGTTGACGATGCCGTTCGCGTCGATATCGAACGTGACCTCGATCTGCGGCACGCCGCGCGGCGCCGGGGGAATGCCGACCAGATCGAACTGGCCGAGCATCTTGTTGTCGGCAGCCATT
>CAZWAL010000090.1:0-10730 GCA_964631905.1 uncultured Stakelama sp. | reverse complement strand
AGCCGCGCCGCAACAACTGGAAAGGCCCGCCTGCGTCGGCGGGCCTTTCATGTTTAAGGCAGCATTGGCGGCCTTTCGTGGTTGGCGATGTGGACAGGCTGAGTAGGGACGCCATTTTTTACACAGGTCGTCGCTTCCATCACTCTTCCGCTTGCGGCCGTCACCAGAACGGGTTTCGGCAGGGTCGACATCCCGGGTCGATCGGCTAGCCTGACAAGAACGCAGGAGCACAGCATATGACGATTATCGTCCACCATCTCGAAAATTCGCGCTCGCAGCGCATCCTCTGGCTGATCGAGGAACTCGGGCTGCCCTATGAAATCAGGCGCTATGAGCGGAACAAGAAGACGATGCTCGCGCCGCCCCAGCTGAAGCAGGTCCATCCGCTCGGCAAATCCCCGGTGATCGAAGATGGCGGCGTGGTCATCGCTGAAACCGGCGCGATCGTCGAATATCTTGTCGAAAAGGCGGATGGCCGGATGGGGCCGGGGCATCACCGCGATTCGGTTTTGCGCTATCGCCAGTTCATACACTATGCCGAAGGGTCGATGATGCCGCCGCTGTTTGCGATGCTCGTCGTCGGGCGGATTCCGCTGTTCGGCAAGGCAGCGCTCAAGCGGCTCGCGCCGATGTTCGACGTCCATCTCGATTATCTAGAAGCCGAACTCGCCTCGCGCCCTTGGTTTGCCGGTGACGAGATCAGCGCCGCCGATGTAATGATGAGCTTCCCGCTCGAAGCGGCACGGTCGCGGGCAGGTCTCGACGGTTCACGCCCCGCCATCACTGCCTGGCTCGACAAGATCCACGCCCGTCCGGCCTATCAGACCGCACTCGCCAAGGGCGGGCCCTACGCCTACGCCTAGAAAGGCGAGCCGCGGTCACTTGGGGGCAAAACTATCCCGTTCTGGGGTGACCGGTGATGCAATCGGCCGCACATCGGGTTCCGCCTCGGCGGGGTTATCGAGTTGCCCTTCCCAGCGCGCCACGACCACGCTCGCCACCGCGTTGCCGACCACATTGGTCGCGGTGCGGCCCATGTCGAGGAACTGGTCGACCGCGAGGATCAGCAGGATGCCAGCTTCCGGGATGTTGAACTGCGCCAGCGTTCCGGTGATCACGACGAGGCTCGCGCGCGGCACCCCGGCGATGCCCTTGCTCGTGATCATCAGGATCAGCAGCATTTGAATCATCGTCCCCCAGCTGAGATCGATGCCATAAGCCTGAGCGATGAAGATCGACGCGAACGTCATATACATCATCGAACCGTCGAGGTTGAACGAATAGCCAAGCGGCAGCACGAAGCTTGCGATCTTGGGCGGCACCCCGAACCGGTCGAGCGCGTCAAGCGTGCGCGGATAGGCGGCCTCGGACGACGCGGTCGAAAAGCCGAGCAAAATCGGATCGCGCAGATAGCGGATCAGTGTGCCGGTCCTCGTACCGATCACCAAAAAGCAGGCACCCAGCAGAAACGCCCAGAGCACGAACAGCCCCAGGTAAAAACTGCCCATGAAGATGGCGAGATCGCCGACGATCTTGACCCCATTGGTCGCCAGCGCCTTGGCGATTGCGCAGAACACCGCGATCGGCGCGAACAGCATCACATAGCCGGTGACGGTCAGCATCACTGCGACCAGCGCCTCGAGCCCGCGCACCAGCGGCGCACCAGCCTCCCCAACGGCCGCCAGCCCGACGCCAAAGAACAGCGAGAAGACTACGAGTTGCAGGATATTGTTGGTCGCCATCGCATCGAGTGCGCTGGTCGGCACAATGTGGATGAAGAACTTGGCCAGATCGAATGCCGAACGATCGACCCCACTCGCGGCATCGACCGCGGGCAGCGCCAGGTTCACGCCGACGCCGGGCTGGAGGAGATTGACCATCAGCAATCCCAGCGTCAGCGACACCAGACTTGCACTGACGAACCATAGAAACGCCTTCAGCCCGATCCGTCCGATCGCGCTGCCGGTGCCCATGTGCGCAATGCCCACGACCAGTGTGGAGACGACCAGTGGCGCGATGATCATCTTGATCAGGTGGAGGAACATCTGGGTCGGGATGTCGAGATAATAGGCGGCGTCCTTCAGCCGCGCGACGCCCTCGGGCGTGCCGCTCCAACTGGCATTGAGCGCCCAGCCGAGCAGCCCGCCGAGCAGCAGCGCGCCCATGATGTACCACGTCAGTCGCTTGCCCACACAAAATCCCCTGCAGTCAATTGCGCGATAGCGAAGGGGATTGTGTCGTCCGGGTCAAGCACTTCGCTTGATTTGCGCACCGATCCAACCCTTCGCCGTGGAAACGGGGAAGGGGATTGCCGCGACGGTGGTGTGGGCCGTATCGCTGGTTGCCCAAAAACCGGAGACCGTCATGCCCCTTTCGCGCCGACAGCTGATCGCCGCCACTGCCGCGCTGCCGCTGCTGGGTGTGCCCGCCCTGTTGCGTGCGGCTGAGCCCGATCTGTCGGCACTTAGCGACATCACCACCGGCACCGCGCCGATCAGTACAGCCGAGCGTCAGTCGCGGATCGCCCGTGCCCAGGCGTTGATGCGCGCTAATGGCATCGGCGCGGTACTGATCGAGCCTGGCGCGAGTCTCACCTATTTCACCGGCGTTCGCTGGGGCCGCAGCGAACGGCTGACCGCGGCGATCATTCCGGTCGAGGGCGATCCGTGCGTCGTCACGCCGTTTTTCGAGGAACCCTCGATCCGCCAATCGCTCGCCATCCCGGCCGAAGTTCGGGTGTGGCAGGAGGATCAGAATCCGCTCGAGCGAGTCGCCGGATTTCTGCGCGACCGCAAGCTGGCAGGAAAGCCAGTGGGCATCGAGGAAACCGCCCGGTTCTTCGCTTTTGACGGTCTGGCCCGCGCGCTGCCGTCCGCCAAACTCGTATCAGCTAATCCGGTCGTGCGTGGGTGCCGGATGATCAAGAGCGTCGCCGAAATCGTGCTGATGCAGGCCGCCGCCGACGTCACCATGGCGGCCTATCGCTGGACTCACCCCAGGATCGAAGCGGGGATGACGCCTGCCCAGATCGGCGCGCTGATGACCGCGGCGACCCGCAAGCTGGGCGGCAATCCCGAATTTGCGCTCGTCCTGATCGGTGAAGCGGCCGCCTATCCGCACGGCAGCAGCGCACCGCAACGGGTGGCCGACGGGCAAATCGTGCTGATGGACTGTGGCTGCACTGTGCAAGGCTACCAGTCCGACATCTCCCGCACCTTCGTGCATGGCACCGCGAGCGCTGAACAGCGTAAGGTGTGGGGCGATGTTACCCGCGGACAACAAATCGCCAATGGCGCAGCACAGATCGGTACCCCGGCGGGCGCAGTCGATGATGCGGTTCGGCGGTTCTACGAAAGCGCAGGCTATGGCCCCGGATACAAACTCCCCGGCCTGTCGCACCGCACCGGCCACGGCATCGGCATGGACGGGCATGAGCCGGTTAATCTGGTGCACGGCGAGACGACGCCACTTGCCGCCGGGATGTGCTTTTCGAACGAGCCCGGCCTGTATTTGCCCGGCAAGTTCGGCGTTCGGCTGGAGGATTGCTTCTACATGACGGCCACCGGGCCGAAATGGTTCAGCGTGCCGCCCACAAGCCTCGACGCACCGATCGGCTGACCCGCCGCGCCACCGGATTAACCGTTTCACTTGAGCAAGACGCATCTGCGCCCTAGATCAGCATCATGACACCAACCAACGACATCCGCCGCAGCTTCCTCGATTTCTTCGCCGGTGAGGGGCATGCACGCGTGCCGTCGGCGCCGCTAGTGCCGCATAATGATCCGACGCTGATGTTCGTGAATGCGGGCATGGTGCCGTTCAAGAACGTGTTCACCGGGCTTGAAACGCGGCCCTACATCACTGCGACATCGAGCCAGAAATGCGTTCGTGCGGGCGGCAAGCATAATGATCTCGACAATGTCGGCTATACCGCGCGGCACCATACTTTCTTCGAGATGCTCGGCAATTTCTCGTTCGGGGACTATTTCAAGGAACGCGCGATCAGCCTGGCGTGGAACCTGATCACCCGCGAATGGGGCATCGACCCGAACCGGCTGACGGTCACCGTCTATCACACCGATGACGAAGCGTTCGACTTGTGGCGCAAGATCGCAGGGCTCCCTGACAGCCGCATCATCCGCATCGCTACCAACGATAACTTCTGGTCGATGGGCGATACCGGGCCGTGCGGGCCGTGTTCCGAGATTTTCTATGATCACGGCGATCACATTCCCGGGGGGCCGCCCGGCAGCCCCGATGAGGATGGCGACCGCTTTGTCGAGATCTGGAACCTGGTGTTCATGCAGTTCGAGCAGACGGCGGATGGCACACGCACGCCCTTGCCGCGCCCTTCGATCGATACCGGCATGGGGCTGGAGCGGATCGCCGCCGTCATGCAGGGTGTGCCCGACAATTATGATACCGACACCTTCAAGGCGCTGATCGCCGCATCGAGTGCGCTCACGCACACCCCGTCGACCGGCGACACGCAGGCGAGCCACCGCATCATTGCCGATCATCTGCGGACGAGCGGATTTCTTGTTGCCGATGGCGTGCTGCCCGCCAATGAAGGCCGTGGCTATGTGCTGCGGCGGATCATGCGGCGCGCGATGCGGCATGCGCATCTGCTGGGAGCAAAGGACCCGCTGATGCACCGGCTGGTGCCCGCGCTTGTTACCGAAATGGGCGCCGCCTATCCCGAATTATTGCGTGCGCAGCCGCTGATTGAGGCGACGCTGGCACAGGAGGAAACCCAGTTCCGGCGCACGCTGACCAATGGGCTGAAGCTGCTCGACGAGGCGACTGCGGGGATGGCCGCAGGCGCGACCCTGCCCGGTGAAACAGCGTTCAAACTCTATGACACTTATGGCTTTCCGCTCGATCTGACCGAAGATGCGCTGCGGGCTCAGGGCTTTGCGGTTGATCGTGCGGGCTTCGATACCGCGATGGCCGAGCAGAAGCGCGCCGCGCGTGCCGCGTGGAAGGGATCGGGCGAGCGTGCCTCCGATGATGTGTGGTTCGATATTGCCGAGGAAGCGGGCAGCACCGAATTCACGGGCTATACCAGCGATGTGGGCGAGGGGAGCGTGATTGCGCTGCTGAAGGACGGCATTCGCGTCGACCGCGCCGGCCCCGGTGAGGTAACGATCCTTACCAACCAGACGCCGTTTTATGCCGAAAGCGGCGGGCAGATGGGGGACGCGGGAACCATCACGGGCGACAATGGCTTGCGCGCGGTGGTGCGCGATACTGCCAAGGCGGTTGGCCGCTTGCACGCGCACAATGCCGTGATTGAGGCAGGCGAGATCGCGCAGGGCGACAGCATTCATCTGGCGATCGACACCGATCGGCGCGCGCAGATCCGGGCGAACCACAGCGCGACGCATTTGCTGCACGCGGCGCTCCGCGCGCGGCTTGGCGGGCATGTCAGCCAGAAGGGTAGCCTTGTCGCGCCGGATCGGCTGCGGTTCGATTTTTCGCACCCAACCGCGCTGAGCGCTGCCGAAATCGCCGATATCGAAGCCGATGTGAACCGCCAGATTCGCGGCAATGCCGCCGTCACCACGCGGCTGATGACGCCTGACGATGCGATTGCCGCAGGCGCGATGGCGCTGTTTGGCGAAAAATATGGCGATGAGGTCCGTGTTCTCTCGATGGGGGCGCTTGCCGATGCCGCCTATTCGGTCGAGCTGTGCGGCGGCACGCATGTGAATGCGCTGGGCGATATCGGCTTGCTGAAGATCATCGCCGAGGGGGCAGTGTCGAGCGGTATCCGCCGGATTGAGGCGCTGACGGGCGAGGCAGCGCGATTGTGGCTCGCTGATCGCGACGAGAAACTGCGCGAAGCGGCAGGCGTGCTGAAAGCGTCACCCGATGAAGTGCCCGCGCGCGTCACGGCTCTTGTCGAGGATCGCCGCCGGTTAGAGCGCGAACTGGCCGAGGCCAAGAAGGCACTCGCCCTGGGTGGCGGCGGTGGCGCTGCCCCAGCCGGGCCGGAACAGGTCGGCGGCGTGAACTTTGTCGGCCAGGTGGTCGAAGGGCTTGATCCCAAGGGACTGCGCGGCGCGGTAGATGATATGAAGGCACGGATCGGATCGGGCATTGCGATGATCGTCGCGGTGAATGACGGCCGGGCCTCGGTCGCGGTTGGTATCAGCGATGATCTGGTCTCGAGCCATAACGCCGTTGATCTACTGCGCGTTGCGGTCGCAGCCCTGGGTGGGCAGGGCGGTGGCGGCCGACCCGATATGGCGCAGGGCGGTGGCCCCGATGGCGACAAAGCTGCCGATGCCGTGGCAGCGGTGCGGGCGGCGCTAGAGGCGATGACGGCGACCGCCTGATCGCATTCAAGATCCTATTTTAGCGGAGCAGATGATGGAAAAGCCAATCGAGACGTTCCGCGCCAGCACCGGTCGCTGGCTGATCGGCAGCTTGGCGGGACTGGGTACCTTATTGTTGTGTCTCGTCGGCGTGGGGCTGGTGATCATCGCGCTGCGCTGGTTGCAGAATATCGCCACCAGCTATGAGCTCACCGATCAGCGGCTGATCATCCGCACCGGCATTTTCAACAAGAAAACCGACGAGATTGAGCTTTACCGGGTAAAGGATGTGACCGTCAGCTATTCGCTGATCAACCAATGGGCGGATATTGGCGCAATCAGCATCACCTCAAGCGATCCGACGACGCAGGGCGGCACATTGGTGCTCCGCGACATCCCGCGTGCCCGTGCGATCCGCGAAGAATTGCGGACGTTGGTCGATAATGCACGACAAGCAAGGCGTGTGCGCGAGATGGATGTCGACCACGGGATTTGAACCACCCGCGTCATCCACGGCTCAGCGCGAGAAGATCGAGTTGCTTCCCGAACTGGCGAGCCAGCTGAAAAAGCGCATCACGCCGGTGATCAGCGCCTGGCAATAATTGCCGCCGGTAATCGCATAGTCGGTTGCGATCAGGATAAGCGTCAGCGCTGCAAGGGCCTTGATCATCATCGCCCCAGAAATGCAGCAGCGAGGTTAAGCGGCTGTGCGCGGTCGTGGTGAATCGGGCGGCGAGCATGATTCCCGCCACCAGGGCTGCGGTGAAGTCCGCCGCTTCAAGCCGGGCGATCACGCTCTCGCAGGCGACGGATCCGGGGCGCCCGTTCCAGCCCCGCCGCGTTCTTGATCTCGGTGCGCAGCTTATCGCGCTTTTCGTGGATCGATGCGATCACCGGGCCTACCGCAACCCCCAGATCGGTGAGCACCGCCTCGGAGAGCTGAAGCGAGCTTTCGAGCGTTTCTGGCACCGCATCGGTCACCCCGGCGCGGTAAAGTTCGGCCGCATGATCGACATCGCGGGCACGCGCGACGATCGTTAACCCGGGCACCCAGGCACGCACCCGTTGCGTTAGCCGCACGGTCAGCACGGGATCATCCATCGTCAGAATCAGCGCGCTTGCCCGGCCCAGATTCAGCCGATCGACCAGTTCGGCGCGCGCAACATCGCCGAAAATGATCGGATAGCCTTCGCGCCGGGCGGTGATCACGACATCGATATCGGCTTCAACCGCCACATAGGGCTGGTTATGCACTTTCAGCATATCGGCGACCATGCGCCCGACGCGACCAAAGCCGATGATGACCGCGCCCGGCCCTTCGGGGGGGATCGCCATGTCGAGAATGTCGCCTTCACTGCGCCGCTCGATTCGCCGCGCCACCTGTCGTCCCAGCCAGGCGAGCAGTGGCGTAAGCGTGAGGCCGAGCGCGGTCACTGTCTGCCAGTAGCTTGCCGTGGCGGGCATAATCAGTTGCACCTGTGCCGCGGCCCCCAACACGATCAGCGTGGTTTCCGACGGACTGCCCATCAGCAAGCCGGTTTCGGCGGCAATCGCATTACGCTGGCCGTTGATCTTCAGAAGCACCGCAGTGACAGCAGCTTTAACGCCAACCACCCCGAGCAGCCCGGCGAGCAGCGCCCCCCAATTATCGAACACCAGCTTCAGATCAAGGCTCATCCCCACGGTGATGAGGAACACGCCGAGCGCCAGGCCACGAAATGGCGCGGTGATAACCTCCACTTCGCTGTGATAATCGGTTTCGGCGATGAGCAGCCCGGCGAGCAGGGCGCCGACAATAGGCGACAGGCCGGCCGCGGTGGTGGCCAGACTAGCGAGGATGACGACCAGCAGGGAGGCGGCAAGAAAGAGCTCGGGGCTTTTGGTGCGCGCAGCCTGGGCGAATAGCCGGGGCAGCAGCAAACGCCCCCCGACGAAGATGGCCGCGATCGACAGGATACCGCCGCCGATCAGGCCGATTACCGCCGCACCATTGCCTGCTGCCCCCGGCCCGAGCGCCGCGATGATGAACAACAGCGGCACAAGCGCGAGGTCTTCGAACAGCAGCATCGAAAAAGCGGCCCGACCGATGACACTGGCGGCCCCGGCGATCGGCAACACGAGCGCCGTCGATGACAGTGCGAGTGCGAGCCCCAGCGTCATCGCTTCGAGCCATGGTCGACCGAGTAGCATGATCGCCGTGCCGATCAGCAGGCCCGATACCAGCATTTCGGCCGCGCCGACGCCGAACACGTCGCTGCGCATTGCCCATAAACGCTTGAACGACAGCTCCATGCCGATCGAAAACAGCAGCAGGATGATGCCGAATTCAGCAAAGGGCTCGATGGCTTCGCGATCGGTGATCGTGAAATGATAGAGCCAGGGATAATCGCCGACCAGTCGGCCAAGCCCGCTCGGCCCGGCGAGCACGCCGACCATGATGAATCCGATGATCGGGCTGATTTTGGCACGGGTGAAAGCAGGGATCACCAGTCCGGCCGCGCCCAGAATGACGAGCGCGTCCGAAAAACCGCTGCTTTCTAATCCAATGGGCATACGTGCACTTAGCCTGAGTGCGCGCACAATGTCAGCCTTGGCGACCTAAAAAGATCGCCCGAGGTAAACACCGTGGGCCCAGCCCGTTGCCTGCGATCATCCTATGGCAATTGCAGGATCGGCTTTTATTGAACGCCCATCGCGGTTTCGAGGTTGAGGCGGACCTGTTCAAAGAATTGCTCGGTCGTCATCCATGGCTGGTTCGGGCCGATCAGCAGGGCCAGATCCTTGGTCATATGGCCATTTTCGACCGTTTGAATGCAGACGCGCTCGAGCGTTTCCGCAAAGGCCGTGACGTCTGGTGTTCCATCGAACTTGCCGCGATATTTCAGGCCGCCAGTCCAGGCGAAGATTGAGGCGATCGGGTTGGTCGAAGTGGCCTTGCCCTGTTCGTGCTGGCGGAAATGGCGGGTGACGGTGCCGTGCGCTGCTTCGGCCTCAACGGTCTTGCCATCGGGGGTGAGCAATACCGAGGTCATCAGGCCGAGCGAGCCGAAGCCCTGGGCGACCTGATCCGACTGGACGTCGCCGTCGTAATTCTTGCACGCCCACACGAACTCACCGTGCCATTTCAGCGCGCTAGCGACCATGTCGTCAATCAGGCGGTGTTCGTAAACGATCCCAGCTGCCTTGAACTTGTCCTTGAATTCGCTTTCAAAAACCTCGGCGAACAAATCTTTGAAGCGGCCGTCATAGGCCTTCAGGATCGTGTTCTTGGTCGACAGATACACCGGCCATTTCAGGTTCAGGCCATAATGCATTGATGCGCGGGCGAAATCGCGGATCGAATCATCAAGATTATACATCGCAAGCGCAACGCCGGGCGATGGAAACTGGAAGACCTCGCGGTCGATCACCGTGCCGTCATCACCGTCGAACACCATGCGGAGTTTGCCGGGGCCGGGGACGAGAAAGTCAGTCGCGCGATACTGATCACCGAACGCGTGACGGCCGACGACGATCGGGTGTGTCCAGCTGGGGATCAGGCGCGGGACATTCTTGATGACGATCGGTTCACGAAAGATCGTGCCGCCCAGGATGTTGCGGATCGTGCCGTTGGGCGATTTCCACATTTTCTTGAGGTCGAATTCCTTTACCCGATCCTCATCGGGGGTGATCGTCGCGCACTTCACGCCGACGCCGTATTTCTGGATCGCGCGGGCGGAATCGACCGTGATGCGATCATCGGTCTCGTCGCGTTTCTGGATGCCGAGGTCGTAATATTCGAGATCGATGTCGAGATAGGGGAGGATCAGGCGCTCGCGGATCCACTGCCAGATGATCCGGGTCATTTCGTCGCCGTCGATTTCGACGACGGGCGTCTTCACCTTGATTTTCGCCATCGATCGTTCGCCTGTCTTTGGGGAGGGAATATCAGCGCCGTCTAGGATGAAGGATGGCGCTGATCAACCTCCCGCGAACGCTGTTTTGTCGCCTTTCGGTGGTTTGTTTGCCCCCATGGGCGGGTGCATTGAATTGCTGCACTGCGCCATGTACAACCCGTTTATGCCATTGCCCGAACAATTGCCGCCAGATGCGCCCAGTGCGACCTGGCGCATTCCCGATGTCCATCCCGAGGGCCGCAAATATGTGCTGATCGCGGGCGCGGTAACTTTGTTATCGCTGGTGGTGTGGGACTTCATTACCTGGCCGCTGATCGGGCTGACGATCTGGGTCGCGCTGTTTTTTCGCGATCCCGTCCGCGTGACGCCGCAAGGGGACGATCTGATCATCGCGCCCGCCGACGGCCTGATCACGATGGTGCAACGCGTGCCGATCCCGCCCGAGCTTGCCGGTGCAGACGCGCTCGGTTCGGCGCCGCTGGTGCGTGTCTCGATTTTCATGAGCGTGTTCGAT